>JBMFPK010000170.1:0-5868 GCA_049969155.1 Chloroflexia bacterium
CGACGATGACCCGACCCTTTCCTACAACGTGGGGATGGCGCCCAACGCACAGTGGATCGCCTGCAAAGGATGCGAGGACTGGTCCTGTTCCGATGTTGCTCTGAACGCCTGCGCGGACTGGGTCCTTGCTCCGAACGGCAATCCGGACAACCGGCCGAACGTCGTCAACAACTCCTGGGGCGGAGGCGGTTGCGATGAGTGGTACCGCCCGGCGGTCGAGGCCTGGCGCGCCGCAGGGATCTTTCCCGCATTCTCTGCCGGCAACAGCGGTCCCGGATGTGGCACCCTGGGCTCCCCGGGCGATTACCCGGAGTCGTTCGCCTCTGGAGCGAGCGATGCAAACGACCAGATCGCCTCTTTTTCCAGCCGCGGTCCTTCTTGCTGGGGCGAGATCAAGCCCGAGGTTGCGGCTCCCGGGGTGGACGTCTGCTCGACGGTCCCGGGAGGCGTGTTCGAATGCGCTGGCTGGTCTGGCACCTCCATGGCCAGCCCGCACTCTGCCGGCCTGGTCGCCCTCCTGTGGAGTGCGAATCCTGGCCTCCTCGGCAACATCGAGGCCACGGAACGGGTGATCACCTCCACCGCCGTCTGCCGCACGGACCTCTCCTGCGGTGGGGAAGACTGTCACAACAACGTCTACGGCTGGGGGCGCATCGACGCCTACGCCGCGGTGCAGCTGGTTGTCTCCCAGGGCTACTTGCAGGGCTACGTCCGGGATGAAGCCGGAACTCCCCTGAGCGGGGCAACGATCCTCGCCCGGCGCCGGACCGCCACGATCACCGGTTATACAGACCCCACCGGCTACTACACGATCTCCCTGCCGGCCGGCACCTACACCGTCACGGCCGCCCTCTACGGCTACGCACCGCAGACCGTGACCGGGATCGAGATCATCACCGATACAATCACCACCCAGGACTTTACCCTCACGGCCGTCCCCTTCTACCAGGTCTCGGGGACGGTGATCGACGCGCAAGGGGGTTGGCCGCTCTACGCCCAGATCGCCATCCGGGGGGAGCCGATCTCGCCGCCACCTCCTTATGATAGCGTCTGGACCGACCCGTTGGACGGTTCCTACAGCATCACCCTCGCCGCCGGCATCACCTATACCTTCCAGGTGCTGCCCTGGTCGAAGGGGTACCTGGAGGAGAGCCGCGCCGTCGGGCCCCTGACCGGGAACGAGATCCAGGACTTTGCCCTGCAGGCGGACGCCGAATCGTGTGTCGCCCCCGGCTACCGTCCGAGCTTTGTCTACTACGAGGATTTCGAAGCCAGCGACGGGAACTACAAGACAATCGGCTCGACCTCCTGGGCCTGGGGTAGCCCCACAAGTGGGCCGGGAGCCGCCCACTCCGGCCTGAATGCGTGGGGGACGAACCTCAGCGGCAACTACAACAACGTGGAGGACGGCTACCTCGTATCCCCGCCCATCGACCTGAGCGCCTACGCAGGACACGGGCTCTACCTCTCCTGGTGGCAATGGCTCCAGACCGAGGAATGCTGCGACTTTGGCTCCGTGGAGGTGAGCAACGACGGCGGTAACAGTTGGAGCCGGATCTACGGAGAGGCTTTCGGCAACGTCGACCTGACATGGACACGGCACTGGGCGTTCCTCGACCCGTCCTACGCGGTGAGCGGCTTCCGTATCCGCTTTCGCCTCTACAGCGACTGGTCGGTCACCTACCCCGGCTTTTACGTGGACGACATCGGCATCCTCCCGCTGCCGCTGACCACCGTCTACAACGAAGACTTTGAAGCCGGGAACGGCGGCTTCACCACCCGTGGCGTGACCTCCTGGGAATGGGGCGTCCCCACAAGCGGTCCCGGTAGCGCCCACTCCGGCAGCAACGTTTGGGCCACCAACCTGGAGGGCAACTACGGGGCAAACGAGAACGGCTACGTCGAATCGCCCGAGATCGACCTGAGCGCCTATGCGGACCAGAGCCTCTACCTCCTCTGGTGGCAATGGCTCCAGACGGAGAACCTCTTCGACTACGGGAGCGTGGAGGTGAGCTCCGACGGCGGGGCCTCCTGGCAGCGCGTCTACGGCGAGGTCAGCGGCAACATCGACCTCGCGTGGAAGCAGCACGCCGTGGTGCTCGACCCCTGGTACGCCACCGAGCGCTTCCGGGTACGCTTCCGCCTCCGTTCCGATCGCTCGGTGAACTTTCCCGGGTACTACATCGACAACGTGGCGATTGCCGTCTCCCCGCCGGTGGAGCTCGTCTGCAACGTCCTGGAGGGCGGGCTGGTGCTGGGGAACGTGTATGACCGGAACACCGGTGCCGCGCTCGCGGGCGCCCGTGTGGTCAACGACAGCTTCCGGATGGATCAGACCCACTACACCCCGGATCCGGCCGAGGATGACAGCTTCTACATCCTCTTCTCGCCCTCTGGGTTCCATTTCTTCACCGCTACCTTAGCCGGTGGATACCGTCCGGATGTCCGACTCGTCGAGGTGCCGTTGGGCGGGGCGGCGCGTCAGGACTTTCAGCTCGCCGCCGGCCGCCTGGAGGCCTCTCCCGCGGGCCTCTCGATCACCCTCGACATAGGGCTGTCCGGCACGCTGCCCCTGACCCTGCGGAATACCGGCACTGCCGCTGCACAGTTCGCGGCGCGCGAGAGCGACCGGGGGTTCGTTCCGGCGATCGCAAGCCTCCCCCGGAGCGGCGAACCATTCAGCGCTCCGGTCCCGGTCGGGCCGCTCTCCGTGCGCAGCGCTCAGGGGCGGGTTGTGTTCTCCGCCATGGCTCACCCCCTTGCCTGGAACGGCGCAAGCCCTGTGCCCGGCGGGGTCGTACGCTATGCGCATGCCCAGTGCCCCGGCGACAAGAACACCTTCTACGTCATCTCCGGGGTGGACAGCTCCTTCAGCGTGACACCCAACGCCTGGCGTTACGATGCCGCGACGGACACCTGGACGCCGCTTGCGCCCTTCCCCGCCCCCCAAGAGGGGCCGATCGCCGTCTGCGACGAGGGGCGCATCTACGTCATGGGCGGGGGTGGCACGAACCAGTTCTACATCTATGACATCGCCTCCGACACCTGGAGCGCTGGACCCGCGTTGCCCCGCAACGTCTGGGGCGCCGCTGCGGGCGTGTGGAACGGCCGCATCTACCTGATCGGCGGGGACGACGACTTCTGGTTCGGCGGCACCTCCGACCGCGTGGACATCTACGACATCGCTTCCGGCCAGTGGATCGGCACCGGCCCCTCGATGCCGTATGCGGCGTTTGCCACGGGCTTTGTCCAGGCCGGCCCATACCTGTACATCGTCGGCGGCTGGAACGACAACTACCCCCAGAACCTGGATACCACCCAGCGCTTCGATATGGAAAGCGGCACCTGGGAGATCGGTCCTGTCTTCCCGAGCGCGCGGGCCGATATGGCCTTGGCGATCACCAGCCAGTACCTCTATGCCATCGGCGGCGATGCGAACCAGGGCTCTCCCTTTGACCCCAGCACCACCGTCGAACGGCTCGACTGGACCGCATGGCCGGACGGTTCCTGGACGGATGTGGGCGAACCACTGCCCCACGCCTACACCTCCAACAACGCCGGCTACTGCACGGAGGCGCGCAACGGCGGCGAGGTGTGGAGCGTCGGCGGCTACGACGGCGGTATGATCACCGGGGATACCTGGTACCTGCCCTCCGAGCCGTGCTTCACGCTGGACGTGCCGTGGCTGTCCGTTGCCCCGATCACGGGCACCGTGGAAGCGGGCGGAAGCCGGCTGCTCACGGTCACCATCGATGCCGGCGTGCCCGAGGTGGACCAGCCGGGCCACTACTACGCGACCCTTTCCTTCGCCAACGATACCCCATATGGATCCGTGGCCGTCCCCATCACCTTGACCGTGCCCGCTCCGGATACCTGGGGGAAGATCGCGGGCACCGTCTACAGCCTGGGCTACTGCGATGCGCAGACGACCACCATCGCCGCACAGATCCTCATTGAGAGCATGAGTGGCCAGACCTGGACCCTGCGCACTCGCCAGGACGGCACCTACGTGCGCTGGTTGGAGGCGGGCACCTACACGGTCACCGTGTCCGCACCCGGGCATCTGCCGCAGAGCGACATACTCACCGTGGAGGCAGGCGCGGTGCTTCCCCACGACGTCTTCCTGCTTCTGGACCAGCCGTGCGCGGTGTTGGAGCCGATGGCGATCGACATCTGGCTCCCGTACGGCACCGGCACCTACACGCACCCGACCGGGTTGACGCTCTCCAACCGCGGCGCGCACGAGCTGCTCTTTGCGCTCCGTGAGTTCAGCGGGTCGTTCGGCCTGGGGATCCGGGGCACCGTAGAGTATCTGCCGGAACCCCGGCCCGGGGATGCGACCGCCCTGCTGCACAATGGCCCGACCCAGGGGACGACCTCCCGCCGACCCTACGTCTACCGCGTGCCGGGTCTCGAGCAATTCCACATCATCGCCTATGCGGATGACGACCAGCACTACCCGACCGCCGTCGAGCTCGCCCTGCAGAACCTCGGGCTCCCCTACACCTTCTACGGCTATGATCCCTACGGTGACAATCTGGGACGGTTCCGCGATGCCGTGGAACAGGGCGGCTGGGATCTCGTGATCCTGGCGGCGGACTCCTGGTCGTTCGTCGATGCGAGCGAGTACACGGCCGTGCAGCACCACCTGGAGGCCGGCGGCCTGGCGATCGTCCAGTCCTGGGCGATCGGTGTGGACCCGGCCCACCAGAACCACCCGCTCTGGGCGCTGCTGGGGGCGCAGTACGCCGGGTGGCTGAACAACCCGGCCCCGCTCTACTGGTGGGACGACGCCCATCCGCTCTTCAACGTCCCGGAGCAGGTCCCCGAGTTCACCGAGTTGAACGACTTGGGCTACTGGGCCTACGGTGCTCGGATGACGCTTCTCGGCGGCCCCGAAACCGGGCTGGGTGGCTTCAGTGAAACCCCTGCAGACGGCCAGGCCGGCATCATCCTGCGCGACGACTGGAAGGCGATCTACAAGGGGCTGACGGACAACCTCAACTTTGCGGATCGGGACGGCGACGGCCACTGGGACCCGAGCGAGTGGTGGACGAACGCCGTTTCGTTCGTCCTCTACCCGCCCAGCGAGGTGCCGTGGCTCTGGGTGGAGCCGATCAGCGGGACCGTCCCGGCCCACGACAGCCTCCATGTGGACCTCTACGTCACTGGCGTGCTGACCGAGCCGCTGCCGGTCAGGACCTACCGAGCCACGCTGCTCCTGTCCTCCAACGATCGCCAGGCGGGGTCCGTGCGTGTTCCGGTCCTGCTCCACATCTACCAGTACCGGATCTACCTGCCGCTCGTCTACCGGGAGTGGGCGCCGTAACGCAAGGAAGCGCCGTGCGGGGGTGGTCACGGCCACCCCCGCACGCTTTTTTGACCCGTCCTCAGCGGTGTAGTAGAATGGGGCAACAGGGATAGCCCACGCGCGTCAGGGAACCGGGTGGCTATCCGACGGGGCAAGGATACGAGTGGAACCCACAGCAGGCGGCTACCAGGTAGATCTGGGCATCTTTCAGGGCCCTCTGGATCTCCTCCTCCACCTGATCGAGAAGGAGGAGCTGGACATCACCCGGGTTGCGCTGGCACAGGTGACCGACCAGTACCTCGATCACATCGCGCGCATGCCGCGGCGCGATCCGGCGGAACTTTCCGCTTTTCTCGTCGTTGCGGTCAAATTGCTCTGGATCAAGGCGCAGGCGCTTCTGCCGCGTCCTCCCTCGAGCGAGCCCGAGGAGGAGGACGACGGCGAAGCCTTACTGCGCCAGTTGCAGGAGTATCGCCGCTACAAGCAGGCAGCCCAACAGCTGCGGACCTGGATGGAGGAGGGCCGCCAGGAGTTCGGACGCCTGGCACTGTCCGCCA
>JBMFPK010000171.1:0-5831 GCA_049969155.1 Chloroflexia bacterium
CGCGAATTCTTGGCGGCGCAGGGTCTGCCGCTGGGGAACATCTTTTTCGACACCTACGAACTGAGCACGATCTTCCTGCCGGAACTGGCGGACCGTTCCCTGAGCACGGTAGCCGCCGCGCTAGGCATTCCCTACCCGAAGCAGCACCGTGCCCTGGCGGATGCCCAGGTCGCCAAGGAGGTCTTTCTCGCCTTCTGGGAGAGGATCCTGGACCTGGGGATCGAGGTGCTCAAGCAAGTCGTGCGTCTGGCCTCGCACACCGACTGGCCGCTCGGGGAGCTCTTTCAAGGGGCCCTGCAGGAACTCCAGGAGAGTGCGCCCTTGCTGCAGGCCCCACCCGCTCAGCCCCTGATCGCGCGGTTGGTGGCCCCACAGAGGCGTCCGCCGGCCCTTGAGGAGACGGAGGACGAGGAGCCACTCGATGTCGAGGCCCTGGCGCACCTTCTGGAGCCCGGCGGCCTTTTCGCACGCGCCTTTCCCCATTACGAATACCGGCCCCAGCAGGTGGAGATGCTCCGGGCAGTGGCCCGGACGTTCAACGAGGGGGGTCAGCTGATCGTGGAGGCCGGCACCGGTACCGGCAAGTCGATGGCCTACCTGATCCCCGCGGTGGCTTACGCGGTGAAGCGTGGCCGTCCGGTGGTCATCTCCACGAACACGATCAACCTTCAGGACCAGTTGTACCATAAGGACATTCCGGACCTGCAGCGCGTGCTCCTTCAGGCGGATGCGAGCGAACCGCAATGGAGGGCCATGGCGGACTTCCGCGCGGCGCTACTGAAAGGGCGGAACAACTACCTGTGCCTGCGGCGCTGGGATATCCTTCGGCGCGCCCCCCGGCTGACGCCGGAGCAGGTGAGCACTCTGGTGAAGACGCTTCTGTGGCTCCCGCGCACGCAGACGGGCGACCGAGCCGAGCTGGCCCTGACCGGCCGGGAATACGCTGCTTGGAACGAAATCGCTTCGCTTCCAGGCGCCTGCCAAGGGACGGAGTGCCCCCACTTTCGGCAGAACCGGTGCTTCTTCTTCCGGGCACGCTGGCGAGCCGAGTCTGCGCACATCATCATCGCGAACCACTCCTTGCTCCTCTCCGACGTGGCGACCGAAAACCGCGTGCTCCCGCCCTATCGGGTGCTGGTGATCGACGAGGCGCACCACCTGGAGTCTGTCGCGACGGACCAACTCGGCTTCCACGTCACCGCCGAGGAGTTTCGATCTCATCTCGCCGCGATCAGCAATCCGCTTCCCGGCGATCGGGAAGAAGGCCTGCTGGCTATCGTACCCCTGTTTTCCCACAAGAAAGGGATCCCCGAGGCTGCGCGGCAGGCACTGGAAACGCTGCGTCGGGAGGTGCGCGACACGGTGACCGCCGCGCGGACGGCCGGGAACGCCTTCTTCGCCTCTCTCCACGAGTTCGTGGAACTGCATCGGGAGGAGATCGGAGGTACGGACACCTACGACCGGCAGCTGCGCATCACTTCTGGGGTGCGTGTCCAGCCCGATTGGAGCGATATCGAGTGCGCCTGGGAACCCGTGGCTGAGGAACTGACCCGTATCGTCGATCGGCTGAACCGGCTCTACCAGATCTGCTCCGAGCTGACGGGGGAAGAAGAAGGCGAGGAGAAGGACGTACTCCAGGAGATGGTCTTCCTGGGGCAGCAGACGCAGGAGATCCTGGAGCAGGTGACGCAAATCGTGAGTGCGGCCAAGCGCAACGGCATCTACTGGATCAACGTGGAGGCCCAGACCGGTACGATCGGCCTGCACGCGGCCCCGCTGCACGTCGGGGAACTGCTCCAGCAAGGGCTCTACCGCCACAAAGACGCGATCGTGCTGACATCGGCTACGCTGAGCACGGAGGGGAACACGGCTTTCCTGCGCGAGCGGCTCAACCTGCCCGACGCCGATGAGATCCTGCTCGGCTCGCCCTTCGACTATGCGCAGGCCGCTCTCCTCCTCATCCCCTTGGATATGCCGGATCCACGGGATCCCCAGTATGCCCGGGTGCTAGCGCGAGCCCTCATCGAAACCTGCCGGGCCAGCGAGGGCCGAATGCTCGTGCTCTTTACCTCGCACTATGCGCTGCGCCAGGCTTACGCAGCCATCCGGCGTGCGCTGGAGCGCGAGCAGATCGCCGTGCTGGCTCAGGGGCTCGACGGTTCCCGCCACGTCCTCCTGGAAAAGTTCCGTCGGAACCCGCGCAGCGTGCTGCTGGGCACGAGCAGCTTCTGGGAAGGGATCGATGTGGTCGGCGAGGCGCTGTCCGTGCTGGTGATCGCCAAGCTGCCGTTTTCTGTCCCCACGGATCCCGTGTTTGCCGCCCGTTGCGAGCTGGTCGAAGACTCGTTCTATCGGTATGCGGTACCCCAGGCCGTGCTCCGCCTGAAGCAGGGATTCGGACGCCTGATCCGCAGCAAGACGGACCGTGGGGTAGTCCTTCTGCTGGACGGTCGGATGCTCAGCCGTGCCTACGGGACGACCTTCCTGCGTTCCCTTCCCCCCTGTACGGTACGGCAGGCGCACCTGGCTTCCATCCCCGGCCTGGTGCGCGAGTGGCTGCAGCGGTAAGCTTTTCGGCGCGATATCTGATATGGGAGTAGAAAGGCCTCTGAGATTCCTGCGGCTTGCCGGAGGGCTGTTTCTTGCGCTCCTTTCGGGGGTGTTGCTGTTCCTGGCACTGCCCCCAAGTCCCTGGGGCTTCCTGGGGTGGATCGCGCTGGTCCCGGCTCTCTGCGCCCAGTTCCTCCTCGCTCCCGATGACCGTGCGGCGCGGTTCTACGGTGCGCTGGCCTACATACTGGGCCTGGGGATCGCGGTCTGGAGGGGTATTCCGGCTTCCCTTCTGCCGGCGCCGGTGCCGCTGCACCTGCTGATCGCCGGTGCGCTTTTGCTCGTCGGGACGGCCCTCTACCTTGCCGGCTTTCCGAGCGGGTCGCCTTCGTTCCACCGGCGGACGGGGTATCGCCTCCTCGTCATCGGGCCCGCTATGGCCTGGGTAGGGCTGGAGTTCCTGCGGCAGGTGCTGCACCTGGGCCACATCTGGGGATGGCTGGTCACGACCCAGCGCGCGTGGCAGTCCCTGTGGCGGGCTGTGGGGGCTTGTGGGCCTTGGGGCGTAAGCCTGCTTGTTGTTGCGGCCAACTATGCGCTGGCGTTGGGGGTGATCGCCTGCCTTTCGCCACAGGGGCGGGCGTCAGCCCGTCGGCCGGCGGTGGTCTCTCTGGTGGCCTTGGGGCTGCTCTTCATGGGAGTGCTCGCTTGGAGCATCCAGGACCCCGGCACCAGTCTGGCCACCGTACGCGTCGCGGCGATCCAGCCTGGAGCCGAGCTGGGAGATGTCCACCGTTACGTGGCCCTATGGCTCCAGCGCGACTGGGCAGGCCTGGCCCGTGCGGTGGTTCCCGATCTGGCCGTGCTCACGGGCCGCGCCGCAGCGCAGGGGGCTCGCCTCATCGTGTGGCCGGAGGCGGCACTTTGGCTCGATCCCCGTACGGACCCTTGGACGCGGGAGCAGCTCCTTGCTCTGGCACGCGAGGCAGGTGCCTTTCTGGTTGTCCCGTACTTTATCTTGCCTCTGGAAGCGCCGCTCGCCTGGTGGCTCGACTTTGCCCCAGGTCAGCGGAACGAGATCGCCGTCGTGACTCCGGACGGGCGCTTCCTCGGCCCCTCTGCCAAGAGCCATCCCAGCCCGTTCCTGGGCGAAGTCAGCAGCACGCGAGGGCAGAATCCGGTGCACACGCTGCCCTTTGCCCGCCTGGGGAGCATGCAAGGATACGACTCGGCTTTCCCCGACGTCGCCCGCCGGCTTGCGCGACAGGGAGCGCAGCTGTTGACCGTGTCCAGCCACGATTGGGCCGAGATGTCGGAGGCCCACGGCGTTCAGGCATGCCTTCGTGCGGCGGAAAATCGGGTCGCTTTGGTCAAGGCGGACTGGGAAGTCGGATCGCTCATCTGCGATCCCTGGGGGCGACTTCTGGCTGCAGCACCGTTCGACCGCGCGACGGAGGCGATCGTCATCGCCGATGTCCCGCTCTTGCCCGCCGGCGGGACGCCCTACACACGATCGGGTGATGTTCTGGCCCACATCTGCCTGCTCGGAGGTATTGCCTTCCTTTCGGCCGGCTACCTGACAGGCCGTCGGCTTCTACCCAGAGGCACAGTCCGATAGGCTGCGTTCCTATGGCTCACACAGGATATCCAGCCTCCAGGTGCTCTCAGCCGTCGTGCCGGGAACGGTGGCCGTGTAGGATTCGGTTGCGCCGTCCTGGTAGGGCAGCCACATCTCCCACCGTTCTGGGGCAGCAGGTCCCCCGCCACCTGCGCCGCAGGAGGAGGACACCGCGATATGCCCTTCGCACTGGCCCACGAGGTGGAGTCTCGCTGCCCCCTGGTCCTGGACGATTTCCCCGGAGATCGTGTAGGCAAAGGAGCCCGAGTAGGAGAGGGTGCAGTCTCCGGCCGTCCCGCTTCCCGAAATGGGCACCTCGCCTGCGCCCGTCACTTCCGGCGGGTCCTGGGACAAGTCCGCTGTCAGGGGGATGTGCCCGCTTCCGCCGAACTCTGCCCGAAACTCCTCGTACGACTGGGAGACCCACAGCTCGATTTCCAGCTCGTACTCCGGGCAGAGGGCGGCCTGCGTGGGCTGGGTAGGGGCGGGTCCCGCGACTACGGGTGTGGGGGTAGCGGTGGGAGAGGAGGCCGGCGTCGCGCTCCGGGTCGAGGTTGGTGTGGGGGTGGTGGTGGACGACGGAGGCTCCCCAGTCGTACCGCAAGCCCCCAGGACCAAGACACCGACGAGTCCGAGCAGAACAACTCTTTTCATCGACGCACCTCCGCCCAGATCCACGGCCCAGACCGCACAAGGCCGGGCGTCGTTTGGAAGCATTGTACAGGAAGTGAGCCGGTCCGGTCAATCCGCGCGGTTGACGGGGTCCGGAGGAATTGGTATAATAAAACCAGATACCCCAATGGGGGAGCTCGATGCCAATAGGGGACCTGCGCTGTGGACTTGCCGGCCTGAGCCTGCGGTTCGGAGGGGTGGAGGGAGCGACACGCGATTCCGCAGATTCTTTTGGTATGCTATCTGGAGCGGCCCTTACGGGCGCGCGCCCATGGGGTTTCCCCGGGAAAACCCTTTCAGGAGGAGCGAAGCGATGGAGATGCAGCTGCGGACGAAGAACTATCGGATGACTCCTAACCTGCGGGCCTATATCGAAAAGAAGGTCCCTCGGCTGAGCCGTTACTTGGACGATATTGCGGAGACCAAGGTGGAGATTTCGCGCTCGAACACCCGTTCCCAGGGAGCACAGGTTGTTGCCCAGCTGACCGTCACCCTGACGAACGGGGTGATCCTGCGGGCGGAAGAGCGCTCCGGTGACCCTTACACCTCGCTGGATGCCGCGCTGGATACGATGGAGCGCCAGATCGCGCGCTTCAAAGAGCGGTTTTACCAGCGCGGGCTCCGCCGACGTGTCGGACAACCGGCTTCCCTATCGGAGCTTCCGGTGGTTTCTGCGGAATCCGCCGGGGAGATCGCGGAAGAAGAGGAACCGCAGATCGTCAAGGTGAAGCAATTCATGGTCAAGCCGATGTTCAGCGATGAAGCGATCGCGCAGATGGAGCTGCTAGGGCACGACTTTTTCGTCTTTCAGAACGCGGAGACGGGGAAACTGAGTGTCGTATACCGGCGGAAGGACGGGCAGTACGGGTTGATCGAACCGATACCGGAGTAGCCACCAGAGCCGGACGATAGCGGGGCGCCCTTTCGGCAAGGGGGCCCCGCTGATTTGTCGCAACCCGGCGGAATGTGGCCTGTTTTACGATGCCGTTCG
>JBMFPK010000172.1:0-5786 GCA_049969155.1 Chloroflexia bacterium
GGAGAAGGTGCCGATCTCCACGTCGAATTTGCCCTGCAGGCCGAAGTGGTGCACGATCCCTCGCCCGCCGCCCAGGACGCCTTCCCCGTGAGCATCGTCCACCATCGTAAGCACCCCGTACTTGGAGGCAACCTCGTACAGCTTGTCCAGCGGGGCGATGTCCCCATCCATGGAGAATACCCCATCGGTGACCAGGAGGCCCCTGCGGTAGTTCGGGAGGTTCTCGCGGATCACCCGCTCCGCGTCGTCCACGTCGCAGTGCTCGTAGACGATGATCTTGGCCCCGGAAAGGCGGCAGCCGTCGATGATCGACGCATGGTTCAGGCGATCGGAAAAGATGACGTCCTCTTTGCCCACAAGGGGAGGGATGGCGGCCTGGTTGGCACAGAAACCGGACTGCACGTAGAGAGCGTCCTCCACTTCCTTGAAGGCCGCGATCTCTTTCTCCAGCTCCACGTGCAGCTCGAGCGTGCCGGCGATCGAGCGCACCGCGGCAGGCCCCGCCCCCCAGCGGTCCAGCGCCTTCTTGGCCGCTTCCCGGAGCCGGGGGTCGTTGGCCAAGCCCAGGTAGTTGTTCGTGCAAAAGTTGAGCACCTTCCGGCCATCCACAATCATATGGGCGCCTGCAGGAGACCCGATGGTGCGAATGCGGATGAGCAGGCCCTCGCGCTCCAGGCGCGCCATTTCCTCTCGGATGAAATCGTACTTGTCCGCCATAGGATTCCTCCTTCGTTACGGCCGGATGTCAGCCGGATCGGGGAACATCACCACCTTGCCCACCATGCGGTCGCTCGAGTCCATCGCCTCAAAGCCCTTTTCAAAGTCGTCCAGGGGGATGCGGTGGGTGATGATCGGCGAAGGATCGAGCAGGCCGGAGCGGAGCAGGCCGGCCATCTGGAACCAGGTCTCCCACATGAGCCGGCCGTTGATGCCCAGGATGCGCGCCCCCTTGAAGACGATACCGTTCGAAAGGTCCATCTGCACCGGGCCGGCGGGGATGCCGAACGCGGAGAAGCGGCCCCCCTTGCGCAGCACCTTCAGCCCTTCGTCGATCGCCCGCTGGCTCCCGCTCATCTCCAGCACGACGTCCACGCCGTACCCATCCGTCGCGTCCAGGATCGTGCGCACGATGTCCACTTCAGGGTCCGCGCTATTCAGGCTGACGCTGGCCCCGAGCTTCCTCCCCAGATCCAGGCGGAACGGGTACTTGCCGATGTGAAAGATCGTACCGGCGCCGGAAGCACGCGCTACGGCCACGGCGTTTAGGCCGGCCGGGCCATCCCCGAAAACGGCCACGCTGCGGCCGGTGATCGGCTCGGCGAGCACGGTGTAGACGGCATTGCCCAGCGGCTCGAGGATCGAGGCGATGGCCGGATCGAGGTCCGGGTCGTTTTTCCACGCCACGACCTCGGGGATGACGGCATACTCTGCGTAGGTTCCCGGGGTGTCGATCCCCAGGATCTTCAGATGGGCACAGATGTGCTGCTGGCCGTTGCGACAGACGGGACAAACGGTACAGGGGATGTGGCTCTCGGCGGAAACGAAATCCCCTTCTTTCAGCAGCGTTACCTCCCGGCCGACGGCGACCACATGGCCGCACACTTCGTGCCCGATGATCAGCGGCGGGCGGATGCGGCCGGCCGACCAGGCATCCCAGTGGTAGATCTTGCGGTCCGTCCCGCAGATCGAGGTCGCCTTGACCTTGATCAGGACATCGCGCGGTCCCGGCTCCGGGATGTCCACCTCGCACATCTCAAAGCCAGGCCCCGGCCTGACCTTCATGATGGCGCGCATTTTCCCTGCCATCCGGTTCCTCCTTCTTCTTCGAAGCTTCCTCGGCGACGGAAGCGGGTGCCCAACTCCGGCACCTCCGAGCGAGACCGCAACTGCTCAGCCACTCAGCTGACGGTCGCCTTGAAGGGGACCGTCAGCTTGAAGTCACGTGGACGCCGTCGGCGAGCGACTGCGGCAGCGTCGGGGCGGCGATAGCGGTGCATGGGTCCGGCCGCTTGGCACAGGGGCACACCTTCCCCGACCGACCCGCGCTGGCGCCCCGTCCGTGCATTCGTGTCCCATTCGTGGCCACATTCGTGTATTCGTGTCTCATTGTGGATGGCCCCCATGCGGCCCGAGGCGCCGTCCTTGGCCTTTCAGGAAAATGGGGATGTCCGGCTGTTTGCCCCTGGATCGTCTGTTGGAAACCGGAGGCTGCGCTCGGTTGCGGGTCGGGCCTCAACCATGGTATACTGGCGCTGCCCCGAACATCGGCGCGGATGGCCCAAGGAGGAGGTAGCGCGATGAGCGAAGCACAGCCAACTGCTGAGGAAGCGTTCCCCGGAGGAGAAGGCGCAATGCCCGAGGTGGGCGGGGAGATCGTCCGCTTGAGCCAGGCCCGAGTCGAGACCGTGCGCGGCGAACGGGTCGATCTGACCCAGTCGGCCGCGCGGACGGTGCGCAGCGGCGAGGCCACGATCCGCGCCTCCGCGGTGCTCCAGGTGGAGGCGGATCAAGCAGAGCTGGAGGAGAGCTGCGTCGGCCTCGTGCGCGCGGACACGGTGCGCCTCGAGAAGGGGGAAAGTGGGCTGATCATGGCCGAGGAGCTCACGCTAGAAGGTGGCACGAGCTGGGCAGCAGTTGGGGGGGTGGTGCGGCTCGAGGACACCCGGGCAGTTCTTGTCATCGGTCAGCACATCGACGGCGACGTTCGGCCGGTGCTGGATCTGAAGGGGGCAGCGCTGTTCGGTATCCTGGCCGGCCTGAGCGCTGCCCTGCTGCTGTGGGCGCGCGAGTGGCTGCGGCGCAGACGGTAGATGCCAAGGCCCGTGCGGCCGGTACTTTTGCCCTGTCGGGTCCGGGGTTGCCTAGGGACTCGGAATTCCGAGCATTCGGGAGGAGGTCGCGATGGCCTCTTTTGGCAAAGGTTTCCTGATCGGGCTCTTGTGCGGCGCGGCGCTGGCCCTGCTTCTTTCGCCCGGTACCGGAGCCGAGAATCGGGCGTGCGCCCGCGAGCGGCTGCGGGCGGCGCTCGAAGCCGGGCGGGAGGCCGCGCGGCACGAAGAAGCACGCCTGCGCCGCCTGTACCGGAGCTCGATCGGAGTCGTAGAGGAACGGTGACAGATGTCGGATCCTCCGGGTTCGGCGGGGCGTTCTCGCTGGAAACTGTGGCTCGCCGGAGTCGGGCTTTTTGCGGCAGGAGGGATCATCGGCGCCCTGACGATGCTCTCCGTCTTCCTGTACCGTCTCCCAGCAGCCCCCTCCGCCGCCCCCATCGTCCCGACGACCCATGCACCCGAAAGGACGCTTTCCCCCTCGTCCCTGCCGACGACCCCTCCTTCCGCTCCCTCGACGCTGCCAGTGGGTCCGGCTGTAGGGCAGGTGGCACCTCTCTTCACCCTTCCGGCTACCAACGGGACGTCCTACGCGCTGGAGTCGTTCCGCGGCCGTACCGTCCTGCTCCACTTCTGGGCTTCTTGGTGTCCCCCCTGCCGTCAGGAGTGGCCAGAATGGCTGGCCTTCGGCACGGCGGTCAGCGACACGGTGGCGATCCTCGCGGTGAACGTGGAAGAAACCCCCGAAGCCGTGCGCGGGTTCATCGGTGAACAGCCCTTGCCTTTCCCGGTGCTCCTCGACTCCGACGGCATGGTCGGGGAAATGTACCGTGTGACCGCCCTTCCGACGACCTTCCTGATCGATGCCCAAGGGGTGGTACAGCAGGTCGTTCCCGGAAACGTGGGGCGAGAAGCCCTGGAACGGCTCATCGCTCACTAGCGACATCCCTCTTGATCCACAGGAGGTACGATGCTTCCCGTGCAGCGGCATACCCTGGATAACGGCCTCCAGGTCCTCTTCTGTCCCTTCCGCTACACTTCGACGGCGAGCGCCTGGATCTTCTACCGGGTCGGTTCCCGCAATGAGTCCCCCGGACAGACCGGGCTTTCGCACTGGGTGGAGCATATGACCTACAAGGGGGCCGGCCGCTTCGGGAAAGGGCAAATCGCCCGAGAGATCAGCCGGCGCGGCGGCATCTGGAACGGCTTCACCTACTACGACTGGACCGCCTACTTCGAAACGCTTCCCGCAGCAGGGCTGGGCCTAGCGCTCGAGATCGAACGGGAAAGGATGCAGCAGGTGAGCTTTGAGCCGGCGGAGGTAGAAGCCGAACGCACGGTGATCCTGTCCGAGCGAGAAGGTGCCGAGAACGAGCCGTCTTTCCTGCTCCAGGAAGAGGTGAACGCTCTCGCGCTGCGGGTACACCCGTACCGACAGCCGATCATCGGGTGGAAAGAGGATCTGCGGCGCCTGTCCACCGAAGATCTGGTACAGCACTATCGACGGTACTACGTTCCGAACAACGCCCTCCTGGTGCTCGCCGGGGCTTTCGATCCCCAGGAAGCGCTTGGGCTCGTCGGCGAGGCCCTCGGCCGCATCCCCCCGGGACACATCCCGTCCACCCCACGCGCGGTCGAGCCGCCCCAGCAGGGCGAACGCCGGGTGGTGCTGCGGCGCCCGGGGCCCACCGCGATCCTGGTCCTGGCCGTTCCGGCCCCGGCCGCAGGGGAGGCCAATTGGCTTCCCCTGCTGCTGCTGGAAGCGCTGCTCGGCGGGGCAAAGGGGTTGGGGATCTTCCGGCGGGGACCGGCGCTCCATCGCAGTTCTCGGCTCTACCGCGCGCTGGTGGAGACGGAACTGGCCGTTGCCGTGTCGTGCCAGGCTCCCTTTACGCTCGACCCTGGCCTCTTCACCATCCAGGTAACCCTGCGGGCAGGTCGCAGCCCGGAGGAGATCGAGCCGGTGCTCTTTGAGGAACTCGCTCGCATCGCCGAGGTGGCGCCCTCCGAAGAGGAGCTCGCGCGCGCCGCCCGTCAGCTGCGTGCCCAGATCGCCTATGGGAGTGAAAGCCCCACAGCACTGGCCGGCTGGCTGGGGATGATGGAGATCGTTGGCCGCCCTGAGCCGCCCGAAGCGTTCCTCGAGGCGCTTGGCCGAGTCCGCCCGGAAGATGTGCGACGCGTGGCCGCCGCTTGCTTTGCTCCGGAGCGCCGGACGATCGGCTGGTTCGTTCCCCGCGGGGAAGGAGGGGCTCCATCGCAGCACATAGCGATCCCAGCGGTCGTTTCCCGGGCCGGGGCACCTCGTGAGGCGGCCGGCCGAAACCTCGCCCCCCGCGCCGAGGAGATCGTCCGCCGGGTCCTTCCCGGGGGAGCGGTGCTCCTGGTGCGCGAGAATCCCGTACACCCGGTGGTCGCAGTGCAGGGATACCTTCGAGGCGGAAGCCTGCTCGATCCACCCGGAAGGGAGGGACTGTGCGCCCTCACGGCGCAGATGCTCCTCCGGGGGACCCGGCACCGCGGCTTCCGCGAACTGCACGAGGAGCTGGAAGGGGTCGGTGCCGGGATCGAGTTTTCCGCCGGGCCGCATGCGATCTCGTTTGCGGCAAAGGCGCTCGCCCAAGACGTGCAGCTCTTGCTGGAGCGCCTCGTGGAAATGCTCCGCGAGCCGGCCTTTGAAGAAACGGAATGGCGGAGGCGAAAGGGCGAGGTCCTGACCCAGCTCCGTCAGCTCGCGGACGACCCCGACTATGTCGCGGACCGCGCCTTCCGGGAGACGCTTTTCCCGGAGGGCCATCCGTATGGGCGCCGGCCCGAGGGGACGGTCGAGTCCGTCGGGGCGATCGAACGGGCGGACCTCGAGGCGTTCCACCAAGCCTGCGTTTCACCCGGTGGGCTGGTGATCGCCGTCTGCGGTGCGGTTCAGGCCGAGGCGGTCGAGCAGATGCTCGAACGGGC
>JBMFPK010000173.1:0-5770 GCA_049969155.1 Chloroflexia bacterium
CTGAGGGCTCGAGATCTGCCGCGCGCGCCAGATGTCCCACGGCGGCAGCCCACTTGCCCATCTGGGCGTAGCACAGGCCCAGTGCATGGTGCCAGTCGGCCCGCTGGGGCTGCGCGGCGAGGGCGGAGCGGAGGTGCACGATCGCCTCGGCCGTCCGCTTCTGCCGGGCCAGGCAGGCAGCCAGGTCGTAGGCAAACGTCCCGTCCTGCGGGGCGAGCTCCAGGGCGCGCCTGTACGCCTCCAGGGCGGCGGCCGGTTCCCCGGCCCGTTCGAGGAGGTGCCCCTTGGCGTTGAAAGCGGCAGCGCATTGCGGGTCGCGCTCCAGGGCGAGTTCCAGTTCCCGACGTGCCGGCTCGATCTCCCCTAGGTGCACGAGCAACCTACCCAGCCGGGCGTGGTGTGCCGCATCGTCTGGCGCGGCCTGTACCGCCCGCTCGAAGGCCTGCCAGGCGGCATCGGTTTCGCCGCGTTCCAGGTGGAGCTCGCCCATCAGGGAGTAGGCCTCGGCGAACCGCTCCTGCAGGCGCACCGCCTCCTGGAGGGCGGCGATGGCTTCTTCCTTCCTGCCCATGCCGGCGAGCGCCTCTGCGCGCCCGTAGTGGAACGCGGCTCGCTGGGGGTCAAGGGCAAGGGCGCGCTCGAACTTTTCCAGGGCCGCTTCCAGACGTCCTTCCTGCCGGTAGACACGTCCGAGTTCGAAGTGGGCCTCGGCATTCTGGGGCGAAAGCGCGATCGCCCGCTCCAGATGTTCGGTCGCCTCGCTGAGGCGTCCCAACTCGCGTGCCGCACGGGCCAGAGCCAAGCGGTAGGAGGCGTTCTGGGGCGAAAGGCGCACGGCACGGTTGTACTCGGCGAGCGCCTCCTTGAGCCTCCCTTCGTCGTGAAGCAGGAGCGCGAGCTCGAAGTGTGCCGGTGCATACCCCTTCTCCAGGCGCGTCGCCGTCTGGAGGGCGAGGGCGGCCTCGTCCCGACGGCCGAGGCGGCGCAGGGCACCCCCCAGAAGGGTCTGGTAGGCCGCGACCCCGGGCGCCAAGATGGTCGCGCGCCGGTAGTATTCCAGGGCGGTCTCGTCCTTCCCCTGGGCGGAGCAGACCTGGCCCAACTCGGCGTAGACCTCGGGCATATCGCTCGCCAGGGTCAGGGCGCGCCGGAGGAGCTCTTCTGCCCGGTCGAGCTGTCCGAGTTGCCGGCAGACCTCCCCCTCGCGCAGCAGGTACAGGGGAGCCTGGGGGTCCAGGCGGGCCGCTTCCTCGTAGCAGGCCAGGGCAGCTTCCGCCTGTCCCCGGACCGCGTACAGCTGCCCGAGTTCGTAGTGGTTGCGGGGGTCCGAGGGGTCCAGATCGCGTGCGGCCGTCAGGTGTTTTTCGGCCTCTTCCAGCTTCCCGAGGCGCCGGAGGGCGACCCCCAGATCCCGGTGGTAGACCGACTTGCCCGGGGCCAATTCGAGCGCCCACCGGTATTCCTCGAGGGCCTGTTCCGTCCGGCCCTGCTCCCAGTAGGCTTCGGCGAGCTCCTCGTGGCCGGCCGGCTCCTCGGGTGCCAGCTCCACGGCGCGGCGCAGCGCCATGGTCGCCTCCTGGGGTCGGCCGAGCCGGCGGAAGGCGATCCCTAGGTGGCGGTGATAGAGGGCGCACTCCGGCTGCAGTTCCACGGCCCGGCGAAAGTTCTGCAGGGCCTCTTCCGGACGGCCCAGGGCCTGCTGCACGAGCCCGAGGACGTGATAGGCGTCCGCATAGTTCGGGTCGAGTTCGACCGCCGTCTGCAATTCCTGGAGTGCTTCGAAGGAGCGCCCCAGGCGGTGGTAGGTGGCCCCGGCGTTACGGTGGTAGAGCGGCTCGTCCGGAGCCAGGTCGAGGGCGCGCATGTAGCAACCGAGCGCTTCCTCGTCGCGGCCCTGGCGCTCGTAGATCACCCCCAGTTCGTTGTGTGCCCACGGGTCCTCGGGGGCTAAGCGGAGCGCGGCGAGCAGTTCCTGCTCTGCCCGCTCGTGCTCGCCCAGGAGCCCGTAGATCAGCCCCAGGCTATTCCGGTATTCCACAACCTGGGGCATCAGTTCCACGGCGCGGCGGAACTCCTCGAGTGCGGCGCTGTACCGTCCCTGGAGCTGGTACACCTGCCCCAGGTCGAAGGAAGCGCGCGCGCATGCCGCCATATGCTCCTGTACGACCTCCTTGAGGCGGCTGGTTGCCTCCTCGTACTCCCCCATCTTCCCGCAGACGACGCCCAGGTGGCGACGGTAGGCAGGGACGGTGGGGTCCAGGGCGGCCGCCCGCTCGTACTCCCGGCGGGCGCGCTGCAGGTCGTCCTTCCGTTCGTAAATCTGCCCTAGGCGGAAGGCGATATCCGCGCGCTCCAGTCCCAGGGAGATCGCTTCCTCCAGTTGGGTAGCGGCCTCGTCCAGGTACCCCATCTCCTCGAGGGCGCGCCCGGCCATGTCGTGCAGGGTCGGCCGGCCGCCCAGGTACTCGGCCAGCACGCTGCCCCAGGAGGCCGGATCTTCGGCTTCCACCAGACAGCGCACGAGGAGCGAGATACCCTTCTGGCCTTCCTCCACGAGTTGGCTGGCCAACGCCTTGCGGTCTGACGCGAGCCCGTACCAGAGCGGGAGCAGTGCTTCGTGGACGTCCAGGGCGATCGTCTTCCCAGCTTGCCGTTCTAGCTCCAGATGCCAGGCAGCCAGAACGTTGCGCAGCGCCGGTTGTCGGAAGGAGATCGCCTCCCCGTTGGGGGAGGGGGCCAGGATCCCCGCCCGTTGCAGCCGGCGCAGCAGGTGTGTGGGGTGCGGGAAGGCTTCTGTGTCGGGCGGCATCGCCCTGGCCAGAAGATCCAGCGCCTCCTCGCGGGAGATCGAATCCGCCCCCTGGGCCATCAGTAGCCATGCCCAGTGAGCGAGGAGCCGAAGCCAGCGCGACTCGGTCGCGGCCTCTGCCTCGGGGAGGACGAGCCGCAGGAGGGCGCGGATCAGTTCGAGAAGGAGGAGCCCTTTGGAGGGGAAGGTGCCGCGCTGCTGGAGGTGGCGCGCGGTATGCGCGAGGAGGTCGAGGCACCGCGGGTTGTGCAAGAGCGGGCTGAGATCCGGATCCTCGAACAGGCGGCGGGCGATCCCTTCAGGGAGGAAGCGCGCCAGATGGCGGCGGACGAACAGGTCGTCCAGTTCGCGGATCGCAAACACGGTAGCCCGCGCGAACCAAGGCTGAAAGAGCGGGAAATCGCCCGTGTGGCAGGTGACGACGTAACGGTGGCTCCCCCTCAGTTTTCCAAGAAAGCCGGTGATGGCAGCCAGCCCCTCGACCTGATGCGCTGGAGCGATGTCTTCCAGGCCGTCGAAAAGCAGGAGGAGCGAATGGTTCCGCAGCAGCGCCTCCAACGTGCTTGCGTCTGCACGGGGGACGCCAAAGCGGCGCAGGGTCGCCAGCAGCAGATCGACCACGCTGCCTCCGGAGTATCCGGCCAGGTCGATGTAGAAGGGGACGACCCGCGTGCCCTCCGCGGCAGTCGCTGGCTGGGCGGAGAGAGCCTCGGCATAGACGAGGGCGAGCCGCTTCAGAAGGTCGCTCTTGCCACAACCCCGATCTCCCAGGAGAACCAGGGCCGGGTAGCGTTCCAGCGCATTTTCCGGGCTGAGTGCCACGCGGCGGGGGGATTCTTCTTCGGCTCCGGGTGTTGGAGGGAGCGCAAGGGGGAGAAGCCACAGAGGCATGTAGCGTTGCCGGGCTTCGAGGAATTCCGGCGCAGCCTGCAACGCGGTCAGGTACGCCTGCAGGGCGGCGCCCACATCGGAATGGCCGGAGCGCTCCATGCTCCTCCTCTCCCTACCGGATCTCACTTAACATCCAGTATCCTAGCGCGCAGAGCCCAGCTCCAAGCAAACAGAGGAATGCCCCGACTCCCACAGCCGTTTGCACCATTCGCGTCACCGCCTCGACGAGGCGGGACGCCCCCTCCAGGAGCGGGAGGAAAGCGGCGTCGCGGGCCGCTTTGGCCCCCAGGTGGGTGGACTCGCGGGTCAGAGAACGCAGCGCTTCCAGGTATTCGCGGGAGAAGATGATCCCCAGGCCGAGCAGCAGCGCAACGCTTCCCAGAAGGAAGAGGACCAGCGCCATGATCGTGCGCACGATGCCCATCTTGGCGGTCCTTTCAACTTCATGCGGCTCAGGGCTATGATATACCACTTCCGCCGGCATGTCAATAGGGGGTTCCGACCGGCAGGGAACGAGCCGTTGTCATCGAACTGTAATCTTTTTCCCTTGTCCGGGCGGGCGGCTCCCATTATACTACAAAGTGTAGTCGTAGAGGTGGGTTCCATGCGCGATCGGGATTATCGCCTGTTCTGTTTGGTTGCTGCGCTGTTGCTCTACTTGACCTCGTTCATCGAGCATCAGTTCCTGGCGATGGGGTTTTGCCCTTAGGGGATAGCGTCCACCTCCGGCGTGCGGGCGCCCTGCAGGTGTTGCAGGGCGCTTTCTTGTTAGGAAGGGCTCAGGAGGCCTGACGGTCCGCGGCTAACGGGCACGGCTTTCGCCCGTCTCTTCGGCCGCCCGCAGCGTCTGTGCGGAGAAGAAGGGCGCCTTTCCCCAGGGAGAGAGCATCGGCTCTTCGCCCTGGGGTTGCGCCGTACCTGTCTGTCGGAGGCAGGCGTTCTCGAGGGCCAGTGCCACCTCGCCGCAAAAGATCGCTAGGCTCTGCTGCGCATAGGAAGAGAAGGCCCCGGGCCTTGTGGCCAGGAGGCAGAGGATGGCCGAACTCTGCTGAGGGACCGAGAGGGGGAAACAGGCCACGGACTGAAGGGGCTCGTCCCAACCCATTTCGGCGAACAGTTCGGGGCACTCTGTCCGGCGGTTGAGCACCAGAGGTCCGCCGCTGCTCAACAACCGCCGCAAGAGGCTCAGCCCCCGCCCCTGAAGCGGGTGCCAGACCGTGGAAGCTGTGCCCTCGGCGGGACAGGTCAGGACATAACATCCCGGCTCTCCCGCGCGGCCGGAGAGGAAAAGCACGACGCGTTCCAGACCGAGTGCAGCGATGACGCTTCGGCAGGCGAACTCGAGCGCCGTTTCGGGGTCGGACACCGTCACCAGGCTCCACCCGGCCCGTGCGATGCTGTCGGCCTGCTCCTGGACGTGCCCCAGTTCCCGTCGCAGCAGCAGGTTGTCCAGGAGGATGGCCGTGTAGCTCGCCAGGATGCGGAGCCAGGCTCCGTCGCTATCCGTATAGGGCGGGCCCTCGTGGCGGGCGACATAGATGTGCCCCAGGGCGGGGTTTTCCTCGCCCCTTTCGCCTTGCAGACACAGGGCGACGTGCAGCAGGTGCCGGACCTCCAGCGTCGTTTCGCCACTGGGTGATGGCACACGCTCCCCGATACGCAGGCCGACCGTGCCGGGCCGCGGTGAAAACCCTTCCCAGCAGGCCGTCCGCCAGCCTTCCCCTCCGGGGCCTCTTGTCGTGACCAGTCCGAAGCTGGAACCGGTGCCGATCAATGCCTCCTGGAGTGCAACCTCGAGCAGCTCGCGTGGCGTATTGGCCCGGCGGAGTTGCTTCCAGGTCCTTTCCCAGGATTGCAGGCGTTCCCGGATGCGGTTCAGGGCATGCTCGTGGTGGGCGATCTGCAGCGCGAGCCGGTGGCCGGCCTGCCACTGCCCCAGGACCCACTGCACGAGGTAGCCCAGGACGATCGACCAGCCCATCGTTACGGCAGCTGCAGCGAGCCCCAGGTTGGCGCGCTCGGCCGGGAGCCAGAAGTACAGGACGGCCAGGACAGCCGCTCCTCCGACTC
>JBMFPK010000174.1:0-5760 GCA_049969155.1 Chloroflexia bacterium
CCTCCTGCGCTCCGAAGGCGCGATCTGGGAGGGGGGCGGGATCGCCCCCGAGGGCCGGCCGGTCCTGACGCTGGGGGTGCGGGGAATCCTGAGCGTCGAGATCGGTGTCCAGACGATGACACGGGATGCCCACTCCGGAGCGGCGCACCGTTTGCCCAACGCCGCCTGGCGCCTGGTCTGGGCACTCGCCAGCCTGAAAGGACCGGATGAGCGGGTTCGCATTCCCGGTTTCTACGCCGGAGCGCTTCCCCCTTCGCCGCTCGACGAGCAACTCCTGGATGCGCTGCCTGTGTACGAGGATCTCGAGCGTCAGATCTATGGCGTGCGGGAGTTCGTACGCGGGATGCGGGGGAAAGAGCTGAACCGCGCGGTATTCGAGCCGACCTGCAACATCGCCGGACTCACTGCCGGCTACCAGGGCCCGGGGATGAAGACGGTGCTGCCAGCGCAGGCCTCCGCGAAGGTCGATTTCCGCCTCGTCCCCGGGCAGGACCCCGATGACGTGCTGGCGAAGCTGAAAGCCCATCTCGAACGAGAAGGGTTCGGCGACGTGTCCGTGCAGCGGCTCGGCGCGATGTGGCCGGCCAAGACGGCGGCCGATGCCCCGTTCGTGGCTCTGGCGGCCCGTACCGGTGCCGAAGTCTACGGGCGACCCTGCCTGCTCGTCCCCTTGGAGGGAGGCAGCACACCCATTTACGCCTTTTCCGGCCCACTCGGCGACCTTCCGGTCGTGTTCGCCGGGGTGGGCTATTGGGACAACCGGGCCCATGCGCCGGACGAGCATGTACGTCTCCAGGACTGGCTGAACGGCGCCCGTCACCTCGCGCGCATCCTGGAAGGGTTCGCGGCCCTCTAGCACACGCATCGGAAGCCGAAGTTCAGACGGTTGCAGCCGGGGTCGGGAGCGTGCTATAATCCGACCGGCGGCGTGGCGTTTCGAAGCGCGGAGACGGGGGTACAGATGTCCGTCAGCCCAGTGGCACCTTCGGGCCGGTTGGGGCGCGAGATGCGCCCTCATTGGGCCGTTGTCGCTGGCTTCGGCTTGCTTCTGCTCGCCCTTGCGCTGCAGATGCGGGCGACCGACGCCGACTTCTGGTGGCACCTCCGCACCGGGCAGTGGATCCTGGAGGAAGGCCGCATCCCCCGCACCGACCCTTTTTCCTACACGGCCTATGGGCAGCCGTGGATCGCCCACAGCTGGCTTGCAGACATCGCTCTCTACCTCCTCTACCGTCACGCGCCGTTCCTGTTGCATCCGCTGCGGGCACTGCTCCAGGTGGCTACGTTCGGGCTCCTCCTCCGGATGGCTTGGCAGCGCTGGCCCCGGTTGCTTCCCTGTTTGGGGCTCGTGCTGGCCGCTTTTTTCGCCTCGGCGGGCCTCTGGCTCACGCGACCCAACAGCCTCAGCCTGGCTTTCTTCGTGGGCGTCCTCTATCTGTGGCACCTCTACAAGAGCCGCGGGAAGAACCGCCTCTGGCTGCTCCCTCCCCTGTTTGCCCTGTGGGCGAACCTGCACTCCGGCTACATCTTCGGCCTGCTGCTTTTGGCCTGCTTGTGGGTGGGCGAAGCGCTGGCCGGCCGCTTCTGGAACGATGCGTTCCCCCTCGAGCGTCGGCGCTGGTGGCGTCTGGGGCTCTATCTGGCCTTCTCGGCGATCGCGGTACTCCTGAACCCGTACGGCCCGGCCCTTCTGGTCTACCCGTTCCGCTATTTCTTGGGAGGCTTTACCTTGCACACGCACTATGTGGGGGAATGGCTGCCCCCGAACTTTCAAGAGCCGGCCGGGCTGCTCTTCGCGTTGCTGATCCTGCTGCTCCTGGCCGGGCTGGCGTGGCGACGGGTGGGCGTCGCTCCGGCGGAGACGCTTGCCATCCTGGGCTTCACGCTGCTCGGGCTACGCTCGGTACGCGCGGTGGGGGTCGCTGTACCGCTCCTGACCTACGGCATAACCGGCGTACTGGGATGGGGAGTGGCTGCGCGCAGCGGCGTCGGCCGGCACGGAGCGTGGCCACGCCCCAGCCGCTGGGGCTTCTGGCTGTGGTACGGGGGAATCGGGGCCCTTCTGCTGATATTGCTGGTCGGGATCGGCGCAGAGTTCGCAGCCTGGGGAAGCAAAGAAGGGTTCGTCAGCGAGGCAGGGTACCCGCAGGCGGCCGTCGAGTACCTGCGAAAGGAAGCGCGGGGCGGTCGCCTCTTCAACAGCTACAACTGGGGAGGCTACCTCATCTGGCAGCTGAAGGAACGGCCCGTCTTCATCGACGGTCGGGCCGATCTGTACGGAGATACCCTCTTTGCGGACTATCTTCGGGTCTGGCACGTGGAGCCGTCGTGGGCGGAGGTGCTGAACCGGTGGGAGGTGGAATGGGTCCTGTGCGAGAAAGGAGCTCCTCTGGCGACGCTTCTCGTATCGAGCCCGTCCTGGACGGTGGTCTACGAAGATAGCACGGCTGTCCTGTACCACCGCGGCCCCTGAGGACAGCCCTGCTGAACTGGGAGAAAGGCGATGGAAACGAAAGGTGACCTGGTGGAACAGGTCCAGCAGACGATCCGCCAATATCAGGCGGAACTGGACCGGGTGCGACGGGAATTGAACGAGTTGAACGTGGTCATCCCACAGAACAGCGCGGAGGTGGACCGCCTGGCACAGCGGGAGATGTCGATCGCCAACCGCCTGCGGGAGATGGAGATGAACCTGGAGGCCTACCCGCGCGGCGATATCCGGCAGTTCTACCTTTCCGCGCAGGAGACCCAGCTTCGCCTCTATATGATGCGCACACAGCTCGAACAGCAACAGAACCGGCAGAAGGCCCTGCAGGAGCGCCAGAAGGAGATCCAGGGGTTCCTGCGCCTGCTGGAGGGGCTTACCGAACAGCTGCAATTGCGAACCACCGCCCCTGGAGGAAAAGAGGTCGCCGAGCAGGAGATGATCGCCCGGGTGATCCAGGCGCAGGAGGACGAACGCCTGCGGCTTTCCCAGCAGATCCACGATGGACCGACGCAGACGATGTCCAACCTGGTCCTGCAGGCGGAGGTGTGCGAGCGCTTTATCGATCGAGACCCTCAGGAAGCCAAAGCGGAACTGGCAAGCCTGAAACAGACCATCCACCACACCCTCCAGGAAATGCGACGCTTCATCTTCGATGTCCGCCCGATGATCCTGGATGACCTGGGGCTCGTTCCCACCCTGCGGCGCTACATCCAGGATTTCAGCGAGCGGAGTGGGATCGAGGTTAATCTGGTCGTCCAGGGAAGCGAAGCCCGGATGCCGCCGCACATCGAGATCTCCGCGTTTCGCCTGATCCAGGAGGCCCTGGCAAACGTCGCCCGGCACGCCCATGCGTCACAGGTGCGCATCGCGCTGGAGCAAGAAGGCGGAAACCTCACGGTGACGATCGAGGACAACGGCGTGGGCTTCCGGCTGGAGGACACGGAGGAACTGCTCGGGAAGGGGCATCGGCGTATGGGGATCATCAGCATGCGCCAGCGCGTGGAAGTGCTGCTCAAAGGGCAGCTGACCGTGGAAAGCACGCCGGGCCGCGGGACCCGGGTGATCGCGACGATCCCACTGCCGGAACCAGGCGCTGCCTCGGAATAGCGACCCAGGAGTGGCCGCTCGGCATATACGGGTCCGTAGGTTTCCGGAAAAGACCGACCTCGAGAGCCTCCCCCGAAGCCTGCTCTGTCCCCGGGAGAGCTGTGGTTGCGCCCTCGGCGAAGGAGCCGATCTCGGTACTACGCTCGAACAGTACCTCTGGCCTATTGACTTCGGCAAGGCGGCTGTTATAATGAAGACGCCGATTCCCCCAGGAATCGAGTCCAAAGAGAAAGGAGGTGAACAGCATGCTGCGTCGGTTCTTTGCACGCGAGAAGGGCCAGGGTCTGGTCGAGTACGCGCTCATCCTTTTCCTCATCGCTGTCGTCGTGATTGCAGTCCTCGCTCTGCTGGGGCCACGGATCCGGGACATCTTCGGGACGATCTACAACAGCCTCAAGTAGCGCGAGCACCGAACTCGGCCAAGCCCCAATGCATCCCTCTGAAATCGGTTCAGGGGGATGCATTTGTTGTCTGGACAATGGTCCTCGCGGCCGCCGCGGGTTTTTCCGCCTATAGCCTCCTTCGCCACACCTTCCTTCAATCGACCCTCTACGACCTGGGGATCCAGGACCAGGTGGTCTGGAACACGGCACAGGGACGCCCCTTTGCCTCCTCGATCGAGGTGCGTTTCTACCTCGCTGACCACCTTTCCCTGATCCTCGGCCTGTTCGCTCCGCTCTACCGGGTATGGCCCGACGTGCGCTTGCTCCTTTCCCTCCAGGCATTTGCCCTGGCCCTGGGGGCGTACCCGCTCTATCGGCTCGCGCGCAGAGAAGTGGCAGGACGATATGCCCTCCTTTTCCCGGCGCTCTATCTGCTCTATCCCGCGCTCGGCTTTATCAACCGCTTCGACTTTCACGCCGAGGCTTTCGTAACCCCGTTCCTCCTCCTGGCTCTGTGGTTGTGGGAGGAAAGGCGTTACGGTGCGGCATCGCTCGGGCTGGCCCTGGCGCTTTCCTGCCGAGAGGAGGTCGGCCTGGCAATCGCGCTCTGGGCAACGGTGCAAGCGCTCTATCTGGGCGGCCGCGAGCGCCGGCTGGCGCTGTGCTGGGTGGCGATCGGTGCCCTCTGGACCGTTCTGGGCATGGGGCTCGTGATGCCGCACCTGCGCGGTGCGCCGTCGGACACGTTCGTGGCCTGCTTTGGGCATCTCGGCCCTTCTTACGGAGCGGCGCTGCTGCGCTTCCTGCGTCACCCCGCGGCCGTGCTGTCCGAGTCGTGGCATGGTCTTGGGGGGTACAAGGCGAGCTTCTTGCCTCGGCTGCTCCTTCCGCTCGCCTTCTTCCCCCTCCTTGCTCCGCTCTCCCTCCTTCCGCTCCTTCCGGGGATGCTGTCGGCGCTCTTCTCGCGCTGCCTGCCCCACAGCACGATCTACTACCAGTACACGGCACCGATGATCCCGTTCCTGTTCGCGGGGGGCATCCGGGGGTTCGCGCGGGCTGCCCGTCGGCTCGAGCGCCAGCAGCACCTCCTTCCCCTGCTCCTGCTACTGGGCACAGCGGCTGCGCTGGCATGGGACTTTCCCTGGTGGAAGCCGATCGAAGGTCCCGGGCTTTACCCCGTCGGCCGGCCGGAGCGGCCAGCAAACCTGGTCGCTTTCCACAAAGCAGCGGCCCTGGTCCCGGCCGACGCGGCCCTCGCGGCAGACAACCACCTCGGCCCCCACTTCGCCCACCGGGAGTCCTTCTACCTCTTCCCCTACGGCGAGTCGTGGCGCGCTCAGTTTGTCCTTCTGGACCTCACAAGGGCCGACCCGCACGAGCGCCCGTTCTGGGAGACGCTCCACACCCTTCTGATCTATCCCTTCTACAGGCATCGGGGTGGGCCTGAGCGGACGCTCCTCCTGGACGGGTCCCTGCCGGTGGAGGAAGTCCCTTCCCCCTGGGGCGCCTTCGGCGTCCGTTACTTCCAGCAGGGGATCCTGCTCCTCGAGCGAGGCTATCCGTCCGAGCAGGCTCTCCATGAAGCCATCCTGAAGCAGCGATAACAACGGGGGCAGCCCGCAGGCTGCCCCCAGAGGGAACGATCGATCAGATCACGCCGAGCTCGCGGCCTACCTTCTCAAAGGCGGCCAGGCCCTGGTCCAGATCCTCCCGGGTGTGCGCCGCGGTGTTCATCACCCGAATGCGCGCCTGGCCCCGGGGCACGGTGGGATATCCAATGGC
>JBMFPK010000175.1:0-5725 GCA_049969155.1 Chloroflexia bacterium
GCGCCGCAGACCCCGTTCCCCGTGTCCCCGGAGCTCTATCCCTTTTCCGACCGCTACCCGGCCCTGGTGGTCTGCTGGAGCTGGCAACAGTGGCTTGCGCTCCAGCGCACCGGGGCACAGATCGATTCCGTCCGGCCCCTCTTCCCAGGCCGGCCGCTCCCTTCCCCGGGCGGTCCTTTCGCACCGGTGCGTGTCGAGGTGGTCGTGGGCCCTAAGGACGTGGAACGGCTGCAGGCGGCCGGCCTGACGGTGGAGCCGATTCCGAACGTGGGGCTCCGCGCCCACCGCGCCTACGGGCCCGGTTCAGGTGCGCCGAACGCCTGGCCCACCTATGAACAGTTCGTCGCCCGGATGCAGGGGATCGCAAGCAATTACCCTTCCATTGCGCGCATCTTCCCGATCGGTCAATCGGTTCAGGGCCGGACGCTCTGGGTGCTGAAGATCAGCGACAAGCCCGACCAGGAGGAGGACGAGCCCGAGTTCCGCTACCTCGCCAATATGCACGGCGACGAGACCGTGGGGATCGAGATGACCATCCGCCTGGCGGAACTGCTGGTGAGCGGCTACGGAAGCGATCCCCGGCTCACCACGCTGGTGGACGAGGCCGAGATCTGGCTTCTGCCGATCTACAACCCCGACGGGTACGTGGCCGGCAGCCGCTACAACGCCCACGGGGTGGACCTCAACCGGGACTATCCCGACCGTTTCACGGATCCGGTGGACGATCCGGCCGGCCGGGAACCGGAGACGCAGGCGGCGATGCTCTGGGGGCATGCCCACCGCTTCGTGATGGGGGCCAACTACCATGGGGGCGCGTTGGTGGTGAACTTTCCCTGGGATGCCGTGGCGCCGCCCGGCGCGCCGATCGTGCCGGACTATGCACCGGACGATGCCATCTTCTACGATTTCTCCGTGGGCTACGCGACCCGCAACCCGATGATCTGGAACGGTGGCTTCCCCAACGGCGTGACCCGCGGTTGGGAATGGTACCAGATCTGGGGAGGCCTACAGGACTGGGCTTATCACTGGGGAAGCGAACACCACGTGACCATCGAGATCAGCAGCAACAAGATGCCTCCCTACGAACAGATGGATCTCTACTGGGACGCCAACCGCGAGGCCATGCTCTGGTGGATGGAGCGAGCCCTCACGGGTGCCCGTGGGCTGGTGACCGATGCGGCTACGGGCGCCCCGTTGGATGCCACGGTGGATGTCGTCCAGATCGGCAAACCGGTGCGCACGGACCCGGAGATCGGCGATTACCACCGGCTGCTCCTCCCCGGGAGTTACACCCTCATGGCCTCTGCCTACTGTCACTTCCCTGCCGCGGCCTCGGTCGTCGTGCCCTCGGGTGATGCGGTGCGGCAGAACTTTGCCCTGGAGCCGGCGCCCACCTGGACCGTGCAGGGCACGGTGACCGAGGCGGGGACAGGGCGGCCGCTGGCGGCGACGGTGGCTTTTCTAGACACACCGGTGGTGGTGCAAACGGACCCGGCGACGGGACACTACCAGGCCGGGCTGTGCGAAGGCGTGTATACCATGCGCGTCTCGGCCCCCCAGCACCGGGCACAGGAACGGCTCATCACGGTCACCGGGGACCTCGTGGAGGATTTCGCGCTGGAGCGCACCCCCTGCACGCTGCTCGTAGACGACGACCTGGGAGAGGACTATGAAACCTATTACGCTGCGGCGCTGGAGGCTCTCGGGCAGGCATACGACGTGTGGGACGTGTCCTCCCAGGGTAGCCCGGATGTGGCCACCCTGGCCTCCTATGGCCGCGTGATCTGGCTTACAGGCGACGACTACAACTCGACCCTGACGGGAGCGGATCAGGCCGCCCTGGCGGCCTACTTGGATGGGGGAGGGAGGCTTTTCCTCTCCGGGCAGGACATCGGGTACGACATCGGGGGCACCCCCTTTTACACGAACTACCTGCATGCCGTGTACGACTCGGATGACACGAACAATTATACCCTGACCGGCATGGGATACCTTGCGGGGGTGGATCTGTACATCCAGGGCGGAGACGGGGCGAACAACCAGGCGTACCCGAGCGACATCTCGCCGACGGGTGGTGCCGTGGCCGTCCTGGACTATCCGAGCCCCCACCTGTACGGCGGCGTGGCCTACCAGGACGAAACCTACCGCGTGGTCTACTTCTCCTTCGGCTACGAGGCGATCGACAATGCTCCCGACCGGATCGAGGTGATGTCGCGGACGCTCGCCTTCCTGGAGGGATGTCCAGCATACGAGGTCGCGCTCACGCCAAGCGAGCTGATAGGCGCGCCAGGGGAAGTAGTGACCCATACCTTCATGCTGGCGAACCTGGGGACGCAGGCGGATCGGTACACGCTGACCCTGACACCCGGTGCCTGGCCGGCCGCCTTGCTGGATCCTACCGTCGGTCCCCTCCAGCCTCTGGAGGGGGCACCGGTGCGCGTGCAGGTGGAGATCCCCTACCTTCCGCTCACGGCCACGGTGCTGTTGAGCGACGTGCTCGTGGTTCGGGCGACGTCGCAGGGCGACCCGGATGCTTGGGCGGAGGCGCCGGGGACGACGTATGGGGTCGCGGACCTCAGCCTGGCGTTCGTCCCCGATGAGTGTGCACAGGCAGGCCCGGGCGGGCGGACGCTCCTGTATCGCTTGGCGCTGACGAACACCGGTGGCTACACGGACAGCTATGCCCTTTCGCTTGCCGGGAACTTCTGGGAGACAGCCGTGGTCCCCACGCGCACACCACCGCTGGCTCCGGGGGAGATGACCGCGGTCTGGGTGAGCGTCCGGGTGCCGTACGGGCCTGCCGGGGAAAGCGATACCGTGACCGTGCGTGCGGCTTCCGGCTGGACGCCACTTGTGCGTCGCGAAGTTGTGCTGCGCAGCCTGCGCCTCGGGCAGATCTACCTGCCCCTCGTGCGGCGAGGGGTACAGACCCGGCCTGGGGGCACCTGACAAGGAGGACGCTGAGGGGTAGGTCGTGTAACAAGAGGGAAAACGCGGGCGGATGCTGAGGGAATCGCCAGGCGTGTGCTAGTCCCGGCGCCTTCGCGGGGCCGGCCGCTCTGTTTGACATCGCCGGGAAGAGGCGCTATAATAAAAGCGCGATCGGGCCGCTAGCTCAATTGGTAGAGCAGTTGACTCTTAATCAACGGGTTCGAGGTTCGAGTCCTCGGCGGCTCATCGGGAATGGCGGCACCTCCGAATGGGGCGCGTGTTCGAGTTCGGTGCGGCCGACTGCTCCATCGGGCGGTCGGTTTTCTGTTTTCCGCTCGGCCGGCGAAGAAGAGCCGCGAGAAACCCCGTTCAGCAATCCTTTCCTGGCATTCGGGGAATGGCACCCATCTCTTGGCCCTTACCCGCGCCGGTTGACAATTCCCGCCTCCGGGGTACAATAGCAGCGGCCATTACTGGAGCGTTCGGCTGCAGTGGCTTCTGGGCGTCGCGCAGGCAAGAGCGGGGCCTTCGTAAAGATGACGCCGATCCGCAGACGCCCTACGCGAGGCGCGTACGTGGCGGTCTGGGCTATGGAGCCGCTTCGGGGCCGCTGTTGCGTATGCCAAGGGCCCATGCAGCATCCTGGGAGGCACCCATGAGGCAGGGCCAGTCTGGTATCCTGCGAAGCCAACCCCCCTTCTCCCGTCTCACCCCGGAACAGTGTGCCCGCATCCACGAGGCCAGCCTGGAAATCCTGGAGCGGGCGGGCGCACGCCTCTTCGAGCCGGAGGCGGTCGAGCTCCTCCGGGAGGCCGGCGCACAGGTCACCGAGGGGAACCGCGTCCGGGTCCCGCGGGACCTGGTGGAGGAGGCCCTCCAGGCCGCCCCGAAACAACTCCTCCTGTACGACCGGAAGGGCCGGCCGGCCCTCGACCTGCGGGGCATCCATACCTACTACGGTCCGGGCTCGGACTGCATGTTCCTCATCGACCACCGCACCGGCGAACGCCGACGGCCCCTGCTGCGCGACGTCGTGGAAGGTGTCACCCTCTGCGACGTCCTGGAAGAGATCGACTTTGTCATGTCGCTCTTCCTGCCCGCCGATGTCCCCTCGGAGATCGCCGACCGCTACCAGATGGAAGCGATGCTCAACCACACCACCAAGCCGATCATCTTTGTGGCTTACGACCTCGCCGGCTGTCGCGACGCCGTGGCGATGGCCGAGGCGGTGGCGGGAGGAGAAGAGGCCCTTCGCCAGAGGCCGTTCGTTGCCTGCTACGTCAACTCCACCACCGGCCTGCTCCACAACACCGAGGCCCTGCAGAAACTGCTCTACATGGCTGAAAAGGGCCTGCCGGTCATCTACGTCCCGGGGACCTCCGCCGGGGTCACGGAGCCGGTCCCCATCGCTGGCAGCACCGCGGTGAAGAACGCCGGGGCTCTGCTCGCCGTCACCCTGGCCCAGCGGAAACGCAAGGGCACCCCGGTCCTCGTGCCCGGATGGGGCGGCGTGCCGTTCGACATGCGCAGCCTCGTCCGGCCCTACTGCGGACCGGACCAGCGCGGCGTCGCCGAATCGCTGGCCCACTTCTACGGGCTGCCCATGTTCAGCCTGGCCGGGGCTAGCGATGCCAAGACCGTGGACGAACAGGCCGGGATCGAGGCCGCACTCACGATGCTCTTTGAAGCCGTCGCGGGTGGACACCTGGTGCACGACCTGGGTTACCTGGAGTCCGGCATGTCCGGATCTTTGGCGCAGCTCCTCATCTGCGCCGAGATCGTCAGCTGGATCCGCCATGCCTTGCAGGAAGTCGAAGTGAACGAGGAGACGCTCGCGATCGATCTGGTCGTGCAAAAGGGGCCCGACGGCGACTACCTCAAAGAGCCCCACACGCGCAAGCACTTCAGGGAACACTGGTACCCGCACCTCCTGGACCGGGAACCGTACGGCCAGTGGGCCGCCCGGGGGGGAAAGACCTTGGCCCAGCGCGCAGCGGAGCGCGTCGAGGAGATCCTCTCCCGGCACCGTCCCGAACCGTTGCCCGAGTCCGTCGCTTCGGCGGTGCACGCGGTTGTGGAACGGGCCGCCGGCTCCCTCCGCCGGGACATTTTGCGGGCACAAAGGGAATCATTAACCGAGCGGTCACGACACACATCCACTGGCGGCAGATGAAACACAGGGAAAACAGCTCCAGTGGCTTGTGCAGTGTTTCGGAAGGCGTTTGCCGGCTTGCAGGTCATCCTCCTGGAAAACGGTTCGCGGGCGCATCCCATGCTCATCTTTGGTGGACTCGAACGTCTCCTCGCCCTGGACCTATGCCCCGCGCGTGGCCACGGTCATCGGCAAGTTCTGCAACACGGGGACGCGCCGCTGACCAACGTCTACGGCTGTATCGGCAATGGCAGCACGCCGGGGACCTATCCGACCCGCGATAGCGCCAACGACCCCGAGTTCCAACCGGGTCAGAAGTGGGACTATCTCCACAACAGCGGCCTTTATGCCTTCCGCCATCTGGGCCCGACGAGCGACGCCACCCGCTACATAGGCACCATCCCGGCTGGCGAGTGTCGCTACCAGTACGGGTCGTTCGAGTACCCAGCCTGCGAGAACCTGGGCGGCACCTGGCAGGAACCGCCCTGCGCCGCCGGCACCGACCCGCTGTGGGGACCCTCCATCAAGCCCGACGAGACTTTTCGGGGTTGACGAGAACGGGAACGGCTACTACGACTCCGGCGATACCGTTTCGTCCACGCCCCTGATGACCGCCACCACCGACGCCGACGGCCTCTACCT
>JBMFPK010000176.1:0-4569 GCA_049969155.1 Chloroflexia bacterium
CTGGATTGTCGGAGTCACCGTGACGACGACCTTTGAAACCGCCTGGGCACTCCGCGGCTACGAGCAACTGCTGATCGACTTGATCGAGGACCCGGACCGCGCGGAGCACATCCTCGACATTCCGTTCCATTACCATCTCACCGCCGCCAGGAAACTCGTCGAGCTGGGGGTCGATATGATCTGGATCGGCGACGACGTGGGGGCCCAGGACCGCATGCTGATCTCCCCTCGGATGTGGCGCCGGTTCCTCAAGCCTCGTATGGCGACCTTCATCGCGACCCTCAAAGGCATCCGTCCCGAGGTGAAGGTCGCCTACCATTCCGACGGCTACATCTACCCCATCATCCCGGACCTCATCGAGATCGGGTTGGACGTGCTCAATCCGGTGCAACCGCGTTGTATGGATCCGGAACAGCTGAAGAAGGAGTTCGGAACCCGGCTCTCTTTCTGGGGATCGCTCGACGAGCAACACACGCTGCCCTTCGGCACCCCGGAAGACGTGAAGGCCGAAGTCCTGGCCCGACTGAAGACGCTTGGCAAGGGCGGCGGCCTCATCCTAGGTCCAACCCATCACGTGCAGCTGGACACTCCCCTGGAGAACTTCTGGGCGATGGTGCACACGATCACGCGCACGCCCTACCGTTCCCTCTCCTAGCGCCGTGTCGTACCTCTGCCCACCGAGGGGGGCGCAAGTGCCGCAAGGCTGCACAGAATTTGCCTTCTGTCGGGAGGACACGTTGTCCTGCCAGATGCCCTTGACCCCGCGGGAACGGGTGCGACGGGCGCTCGCGCGGGAGCCCGTCGACCGGCTCCCCACCCAGGTGAACGTGACCGCGGCGATGACCGAGCGGCTGTCCAAAGCCTGGGGAATCTCTCCGGAAGCCTTGGCCAAGCGGCTGGGAAACCACCTGCTGCGGCTCGAGCTCACCTTCCCCCGCCGCAGGAGCTCGGACGGGCGCATCGTGTACGACTGGTGGGGGGTCGGTTGGAGCACGGAAACCGAAGGCTACTGGCCCGCCCACTCGCCGCTTGCGGAATCGAAGGACCTGGATCGATACCTGTGGCCGGATCCCTACGACCCCCACCTGCTCGACGATGCCGCATCCCAGCTCGCCTCCGACGGCGGGCAGCGCTTTGCCTTGCCGAACTTTGGCTTCTGCCTGTTCGAGCGCGCGTGGACCCTGCGGGGCTTTGAGCGCTTCCTCTTGGACCTCGTGGACGACCCGGAGTTTGCCGAGGCGCTGCTGGAGCGCATCGCCGAAATCCAGCTCGTGCTCGCGCGACGCTTTCTCGCTCTGGGAGTGGACGGAGGCTACTTTGGCGACGACTACGGGGCCCAGAAGGGCTTGCTCTTCTCGCCGCGGCTCTGGCGCAAGCTCATCAAGCCCCGGCTGGCAAGGCTCTTCGCCGTCTTTCGTGAGGCCGGCCTTCCGGTCATCCTCCACTCCGACGGCGATATCGCGGCTATCCTGCCGGACCTCGTGGAGATCGGCCTCTGCGCGCTGAACCCCGTGCAGCCGGAAGTGCTCGACCTTCCCTGGCTCCGGCGGACGTTCGGCCATGCGCTCGCCTTCTACGGCGGCGTCTCCAGCCAGACCGTGCTCCCCCACGGATCGCCCGAAGAGGTCCGCGCGGCCGTGCGCGCGTGCCGCGCCGCTCTGGCGCCCGAGGGAACCGGGCTGATCCTAGCCCCCTCACACCGCCTGACCAGCGACATCCCCCTCGAAAACGTCGAGGCTTTGCTCGCCGCTTTTCAAGAAGGAGCCGAACGATGACGGACGATATCGGTCGCAGACGCCGGATCGCGGAAGCGTTCGCGGCCGCTTATGGGACAACCCCCACTGTGTGGGTCCGCGCCCCTGGGCGCGTGGACCTCATGGGAAGCCACACCGACTACAACCAGGGCTTTGTCCTCACCCTGCCGATCCGCAGGGATACCTGGATCGCCGCCCGCCCCCGATCGGACCGCATCGTGCGCGTGCGCTCGCTCAACCTGGAAGGGGAAAGCCGCTTTGCGCTGGATGCGATCGAACACGACGAACAGCACCGTTGGGCGGACTATGTGCGCGGGGTTGCGGCCGTCCTTCGGGAAGAAGGGCTGCCTCTGGTGGGCTTTGACGGCCTCGTGCACAGCACCGTGCCGATCAGCAGCGGCCTTTCCTCCTCCGCGGCGCTCGAAGTGGCCACCGCCGTCCTCTTCCGGACCCTCGGGGGGTGGGAGATCGGCCCACTGCGCTTGGCGCTCCTCTGCCAGCGCGCGGAAAACGAGTTCGTCGGCATGAATTGCGGCATCCTGGATCAGTACACTTCCCTCCTCGGACAGGAGGGATGCGCCCTTCTGCTCGACTGTCGGGCCCTCTCGCACCAGGTCGTCCCACTCCCGGCCCGCCTCAGCGTTGTGATCTGCGACACGCGCTCGCGAAGGGAACTGACCGGCTCGGAGTACGGGCAGCGACGAGCCCAGTGCGAGGAGGGAGTACGCCTCCTGGCGCGCTACCTTCCCGGCATCGCCGCGCTACGGGATGTCTCGCCGGAGCAGTTCCAGAAGTATGAGCCAACCCTGCCCCCCGTGATCGCCCGGCGCTGCCGCTTCGTCATCGAGGAGAACGAGCGCGTCCTGCGGATGGCCGATGCCCTCCTGTCCGACGATCGCGAGTGGATTCATCGGCTGATGATGGCATCCTTTGCGGGAGCGCGCGACCTCTACGAGATCAGCTCCCCGGAAATGAACGCAATGATCCAGGCTATGGAAGGTGCACCGGGCGTCGTGGGAGCCCGGCAGGCAGGTGCCGGCTTCGGCGGGTGTATGGTTGCACTGGTAGAACCAGAACAGGTCCCGGACTTTGCCCAGGCCGTCCGGCAGAAATACCGTGCGACTACCGGGATCGAACCCGAGATCTACCCCGAAGGTGCAGGAGCCGGCGCCGGTGTGCTTCCTACACCGGAGGGCGAAGGATGAAACCGCGCGAGCGCGTCCTGCTGGCCCTGGACCACCGGGAACCCGACCGGATCCCGATCGACTTGGGGGGGACGATCTGCTCCTCCATCCACGTCCAGGCGTACATAGACCTGAAACGATACCTGGGCATGGAACTCGAACCCCTGCGTCTGGTCGACTATGTCCAGCAGCTCCCCTACCTGGACGAGGCGCTCTTGGAACGCTTCGGGGTCGATTTCCGCATGGTGCAGCTCCCCGCGGCAACGGCGCCTGAGGTGGAGATCTTCCAGGAGGGGGAGTACGAGGCTTTCTACGATCGCTGGGGTTCCAAACTGCGCAAGCCGAAGCGGGGCGGGCTCTACTTCGACTGGGTCGAGTTCCCGATCCGCGAAGCCAGTCTGGAGGCGCTCGAAGCCTACCGCTGGCCGCCGCTCGACCCCCCGGAACAGCTCGCGGAATTGCGCCGTCAGGCGGAGTACCTTTACCACCACACGGACTATGCACTGGTCGGTAGCGCGATCATCGGCGGAGGGATCTTCGAGCAGCCGGCACGCATCATGGGGCTGGAGAGTTTTCTCGTGGCCCTGGTGACCGAGCCGCGGTTTGCCGACCGCCTCATGGAGCAGATCACCGACCTCTACATCGAATCGTGCAACCGGTACCTCGACCAGGTCGGGGAATTCCTGCACGTGTTTGCCTACTGGGACGACCTGTGCGGCCAGGACGGGTGGTTGATCTCCCCCGACCTGTACCGGAAGATGATCAAGCCGAAGCAGCGACGGCTGCTGGAGGCGATCCGGAAAAAGACGCGGGCCAAGGTCTACTTCCACTCCTGCGGCGCCGTGTCCGAGCTCATCCCGGATCTGATCGATCTGGGCTTCGATATCCTCAACCCGGTCCAGGTTTCGGCCCGAGGCATGGATACGCGACGGCTGAAGCAGGAGTACGGGGCGGACATCGTCTTCTGGGGGGGCGGCGTCGACACTCAGCGCGTCCTGCCGTTCGGCACACCGCAACAGGTGCGGGACGAGGTCCGGCAGCGGATCGAGGACCTAGCCACCGGCGGTGGTTTCGTCTTTGCCGCCGTGCACAACATCCAGGCCGGCGTCCCCCCGGAGAACATCGTCGCGGCCTTTGAAGCTGCCCTCGAATACGGGAAATACTGAGGCCTCCTGCCCTACGAATGCATACGGGCCTCGAGCGCATCGGGCCGCAGCACCACCACCTTCCCGCGCTCCACCCGGACGATTCCTTCCTCGTGCCAGGCACGCAGCACCCGGCCGACCATCTCGCGCACCGTCCCCAGGTGGGCAGCGATCTCCTCCTGGGTCCAGCGCCGGCCGGGAAGCGCATGGGCTTCCGAGAGGAGAAAGCGCGCCAGGCGGCCGCTCACCGTACGAAAAGAAAGGTCCTCCACCAGATCCACCAGCCGCCTCAACTTGCCCGCAAAGTCGGCCAGCACGTTGATGCCGACCTGCGGGATGTCGCGCAACAGCCGCAGAAAGTCGCTGCAGGAGAAGGAATAGACCACAACCTCGGTCAACGCTTCGGCGCTCGCCGGGTTCGGCCCGCCGTCCAGCGCCGGAACCAGGTTCAATCCGTCCCCCGGCCCAAGGAGCGCCAGCACCTGC
>JBMFPK010000176.1:4579-5696 GCA_049969155.1 Chloroflexia bacterium
CCTCCACGGAGACCTTGCTCACCCGCACGCGCCCCCGGGCAATGAAATGCACCGCATCGCAAGGCTCACCTTCCCGCAGCAGAAAAGATCCGCGCGAGAACGACTGGCGGCGAGCCAGCGCCACGATACGCGCCAGATCGTGCTCGTCCAGGCCCCGAAAGGGCGGAAAGCGCGACAGCGGAGGAAGACACGCCTCAGGCATACAGGGCCTCCGCAAGTGCTCGCCGGGCCAATTCCTCTACCCTCTCCCGGCGACCGGCCCACGCCGGATCCAGCGTCTCCCGCAGCGCCGGAGCACAACTGCCCGTCCCCAAAAGGACACCCAGCGGTTCGGCGCTTTCCGGAGTCACCACTTCGACCTCGATCCCCTCCTCTCCCCAGCGGACGCCGAGCAGAGAAAGCTCTTCTTCCTGCCACAACGCCCGCTGGAGCGTCAGCAGGAAAGGAACCCGCTTTCTCCGGGCCAGACGACGCTGCACGCGCGGAGAAAGCGCAAGGGACCGGTCGAACAGCGCGTTCACGCGGCTCTCCACAAGGGCGCTCACCTGCTCGATGGGCCCCGTACCGTCCACCACCTGGATCGCCTCCTGGAGCTGCAGGCGACTGATTGCCCGCCGGTAACTGGCCCACACCCGCTCGAGCGCTTCCCTCCGCTCGAACAGTTCCTGGTGCGGCCCCTGGCGGTACCCAATGCGCTCTAGGCAGGTCACAACGGGTACTCGGAGGACGACGGTCAGATGCGGCAGGATGGCATGCCGGTTGATCTGGTACACCCAGGAGAAGGGAGCGTCGAGCGTCTGGTAGGCGAGCGATGAGAGGTAGTAGCGATCGCAGACCACCCAGGTGCCGCTCCGGAGGTGCGCCTCGACCCCACCGGGCCCGTAGATGTGATGCAGACGGTCGGCTGCGAACAGGAGCGCCAGTGCCCGTGGGTCTGTTACTACCTCGCCTTTCAGCACCTTTCGGATCAGGTGCCCCACCGGGCCGTCCGTGGGCTCGCTCGTGACCCTGACCGGCACCCGCTTCCCCAGCCAGCTGCCGATCCGCTGCGCTTGGGTCGTGGTACCGGCGCCGTCCAGCCCTTCGATCACGATCAGCTTGCCGGGTCCCGAATGGG
>JBMFPK010000177.1:0-5606 GCA_049969155.1 Chloroflexia bacterium
TCGAAGGCGGTGGAGCGCAAGGGAAGTCTCGGCTTCAAGGACATCGCCACGGTTGCACGCGGCACAAAGGACGGGGAAGAGATCGTGGTACGCCTGGACACCACCGCGTGGCCCCATCCGCGCTGGAGGATCAGTGGAGGCACGGTGTTGGTGGCGGCCCCTCCTTCGATCATCGCGCAATGGATCGGCGAAGGGCGGATCCGCCGGGCAGGGGTTTTCCCTCCTGAGCAGGTCGTAGACCCGCTCCCGTTCTTCCGCGAATTGGAGAAGCGGGGAGCGCGCACGGAAATCACCGTGACGCGGCCCATCGGGTAATCCTCAGGTTGCTGGAGGGACGTATGGAGTTCGGCTGGCTCAGGAACTATATCGGCGGCAGGTGGGTGACCTCAGATTCCCCAGAGGTGCGGGATGTCCACAATCCCGCCACGGGTGAGGTGATCGCTCAGGTGCCGATGTCCCTTCCCGAGGAGGTCCATCAGGCCGTAGAGGCGGCCAAACGGGCCTTCCCGGAGTGGCGCGAGACGCCCGCTGGGCTACGCGTGCGCCTCCTGTTGCGCCTGAGAGCCCTGATGGAGGAGCATTTCGAGGATCTGGCCCGCACGGTCACCCTGGAACACGGCAAGATCCTCGACGAAGCGCGGGGCGAGGTCCGCCGGGCGATCGAGAATGTGGAGGCCGCAGCGGCGATCCCTACGCTCTTGATGGGGTACAATGTTGAGGATATTGCCTCCGGGATCGACGAGGAGTGCGTGGTACAGCCGCTGGGCGTCTTCTGCTGCATCGCGCCGTTCAACTTCCCGGCGATGGTGCCTTTCTGGTTCATGCCCTACGCCGTGGCTTGCGGCAACACCTACATCGTCAAACCCTCCGAGGTGTGCCCGGTCACGCAGAGCCGCATCTTCGAGCTGCTGGAAGAAGCGGGGTTCCCACCGGGGGTCGTGAACCTGGTGAACGGGGCGAAGGAGGTCGTCGATGGGCTCCTCCGCCATCCGGATGTCGTAGGTGTTTCCTTCGTGGGGTCGACGCAGGTCGCGCGCTACGTCTATGCGACGGCGGCGGCGCACGGCAAGCGGGTGCAGTGCCAGGGCGGCGCGAAGAACGCCCTGGTGGTCATGCCGGATGCGCCGCTGCAACCGACCGTCGCCGCGATCCTTTCCTCCGCGTTCGGCACGGCCGGGCAGCGCTGTCTGGCGGGCGCCCTGGTGCTGGCCGTGGGGGAAGTCTACGAGCCGCTCAAAGCTCGGCTTGTAGAGGCTGCTTCCCGCATTCGTGTGGGCAATGGCCTGGACGAGACAGTGCAGATGGGACCGGTTGTGAGCCGCAGGGCGCTCGAGCGCATCCGCGGCTACATCGAAAAGGGCGTAGAGGAAGGGGCCTCGCTCCTACTGGACGGGCGGGGAGTCCAGGTGGAGGGATACCCGCACGGCTTCTTTATCGGTCCCACGATACTGGATCGCGTTCGGGCGGAGATGACCATCGCGCGGGAGGAGATCTTTGGCCCGGTCCTGGGAATCGTCCGTGTGAAGGACCTGGACGAGGCGGTTCAGGTCATCGAGGGCATCCCCTACGGGAATGCGGCCTCGCTTTTCACCTCTAGCGGCCGTTTCGCGCGGGAGTTCAAGTACCGCGTGCGGTGCGGGAACATCGGGATCAACATTGGCATCGCCGCACCGGCGGCGACGTTCCCCTTTTCCGGCATGCGTGAGTCGTTCTTCGGGGACCTCCATGGACAGGGGAGAGACGCCATCCGCTTCTTCACCGAGCATAAGGTGGTGATCACCCGCTGGTTCTGAGGCCGGGTCAAGGAGGCCGGATGGAGCTGAACACCTTTGGCGCGATCCTGCGTTTTGCGATGGATCGGGAAAACCAGGCGGCTGCGTTCTATGAACAGGCAGCAAGAGGGAGCAGGAGAGGCATCTTTCTGGAGATGGCCCGTGGAGCACGAAGGCGGCTTCAGCGCCTGGAGCAGGCAAGACGGGAGGGGATCGTGGAGATGATCCTGGAGCCGATCACAGGGCTGGATAGCGAGTACTACCGGGTGGAAGCGATCCCCCAGGCAGGCGAGGATGACCTTTGGCAGCAAGCGCTGCTGCTGGAGGAAGCGGGGGAACGGTTCTACCGGGATGCGGCCGGTAAGATGCCGATCCGCGAGGTGGCGCGCATCTTTGAGCAACTCGCTCGGGAGAGTCGGTCCCGGTTGGAGGAGCTGCGCCGGGCCGAGTTGGGCAGCGAGGCCTCGTAGCCCCGTGCGGCTTCTGCTGGATCCTGCCAGGGTTGGGAGTTGAAAAAAACGCAAAGTGCTTGTAAGATAGCGTTGGGTGCCCAAAACCTGGTTTGGAAAGGGGGGAACCAATGGACTGGATCGAGCTCGAGGAAGCCGCACAAAGGTACCCCGTGGATGCAGCCGTCCTGGAAAAGTTGGCGAAGGACGGCGTGATCGGAAGCAAACGTTCTCCCGAGGGCCGGTTGCTCCTGCTGGAGAGCGAGGTCAAGGCCGTGGCCAAGCGCCTGGACCGGCGGCAGTGGGAGCACCTGCGAGGCCGCCCGATCTCCGCTTCCGATGCCGAGCGCCACTACGGTCTCTCGAAGAACTACTACGCACGCTGGGCGCGCGAGGGACACATCGGCAAGCTGGGTGAGGACGGGTGGCGCATCTGGTTGGACGAGGCCGACGTCGCGTACGCGACGGCGTTGGCGGAAGTGAGCGGAGGCCTTCGCCAGGGCCGGGCCCTCTTTCCCAGCAGTCCCCAGTACGCGACCATCCGGAAGCGATCGACGTAGCGTGGCTACGTCGATCGCTTCCGGATGTAGACCCGATACTCGTTGCCCTGCTGGCTCCAGCCGAGGAATTCGTGGCCCGTCGTCTCACACCAGGCCGGCATATCGCTTAGGATTCCCTGGTCGTCCGAAAGCACCTCCAACACCTGGCCTGGCGCGAGGTGGGCCATCTGGGCTGCCGTCTGAAGGATGGGCATCGGGCAGTACAAGCCCAGGCAATCCAAAGTCACGTCCGGCTGGATATCCATCGGATTTCCCCTCTTAGCCTTCTCCGGCACAGTACGGGCAGTGGTCTGCGCCTTTCGGGAGCGGCTGGCCGCAGACCTCGCAATAGCAAATCTCCGCCCCGCACGCCTGGCAGAAAGGATAGGGCATCTCCATCGCATAGTCGCAGAACGGACAACGGCAGCAGTAGACTTCCGCCGCCTGGCCGGTTTCCTCTTCCGAAGGAACCATGGCGTCTCCTCCACCCCGCCCTCAAGCGGGCTGCTCATGACTCTTTCAGCGCTGCCTGTTTCGCCTCGTAATCCGCGATGGCCGCCGCCAGCGCCTCGGTGCCCAGGTTCGAGCAGTGCATCTTCTGCGGAGGCAACCCCCCGAGCTGCTCGGCGACCTGCTGCTTGGTGATCCCCTTGGCTTCCTCGAGTGTCTTGCCCTTCACCATCTCCGTGACGATGCTGGAGACAGCGATCGCTGCCCCGCAGCCGAAGGTCTTGAACTTGACATCTTCGATGCGCCCGTCCTTGACCTTGATGTAGAAGGTCATCATATCGCCGCAGACGGGGTTGCCCACCGATCCGACGCCGTCCGCGTCGGGGATCTCACCCACGTTGCGTGGGTGGAGAAAGTGGTCCATCACGATATCCGAATACATCCAGCGCCTCCTTCTCGTCCGCTGTCCCTCACGCTATGTTCCGGGCTTGTAGAGCGGCGACATCGCCCGGAGACGTTCCACCACACCCGGTAACACTTCCATCACGTAATCCACGTCTTCCTGGGTGTTCTGTTCCCCCAGCGTGAAAACGAGCGACCCTTGTGCGAGGGCCGCATCCACCCCGATGGCCGTCAGCACGTGCGAGGCCTTGAGCGCGCGAGACGTGCAAGTGGAACCGCTGGAGGCGGCGATCCCTTGCAGGCTGAGCAGCAGGAGCATCGACTCTCCTTCAATGTACTCCACGGTCACGCTCACGTGGTGCGGAAGCCTCTGGGTCGGATGCCCCGTGAGGTAGACGTGCGGGATCTCGCTCGTCAACCGGTGGATCAGGTGATCGCGCAGCGGCAGCAGGTGGGCCGTGCGCCGCTCCATCTCCGCTGCTGCGATCTCTGCAGCCACTCCCATGCCAACGATGGCCGGCACGTTCTCCTGGCCGGCCCGCCGTCCTCCCTCCTGGATGCCGCCATCGATCAGGGGCAGGAGCCGGGTGCCGCGTCGGATGTAGAGCGCCCCGGCTCCGCGGGGGCCGTAGAACTGGCTCGCCGCCAGGCTCAACATATCCACGCCCAACCGCTGCACGTTCACCGGGATACGGCCCGCGGCCGCGACGGCGTCCGTGTGGAACGGGATGCCCTTCGCCTTGACGACCTGGGCAATCTCGGCGATCGGCTCGATCGTGCCGATCTCGCCGTTGGCCAGCATGATGGAAACGAGCACGGTGTCCTCGCGCAGGGCATCGGCCACGGCCTGGGGATCCACCACCCCATAGCGATCCACGGGAACCCGGGTGACTTCGAAGCCCAGCTTGCCCATCGTCTCGGCAGCGTAGAGGACGGACTGGTGCTCGATCGCCGAAATGACGATGTGGTTCCCTCGGCCCTGGGTCCTGGCCATCAGCGCCACGCCCTTGATGGCCATGTTGTTCGCCTCGCTCCCGCTCGCGGTGAAATAGATCTCGTTCGGTTGGGCACCGATCAGCGCGGCCACCCTCTCGCGCGCCGCCTCCACAGCCTGCCGCGGCTTCTCTCCATACCGATGGAGGCTGAGCGGATTCCCAAACTCCTCCTTCAGGTACGGCAGCATCGCCTCGACCACTTCCGGTCTCGGGGGCGTGGTCGCCCCGTGGTCCAGGTAGACATCGCGCATCGTCGTTCTCCTCGCACTTTTCCTCAGAATCCCAGGTCGGCCCAGGTTCGCAGGTAGCGGATCAAGCTATCCCGCGCGACCATCCCCAGGAAACGGCCCTCATCGATGACCGGCATCTGGTTCACGTTCCACTCGTCCATCCTGCGAAGCACTTCGAACGCATCCTCCTGCGGCCGGGCCACGATGAGGCGCGCAAGCGGCGTCATGATCGCGGCGACAGGGGTCACGGGCCACCGCTCTCGGGGCAGGTCACGCACGTTATGCACGGTTACCATACCCTCCAGCGTATCCCCATCCACTACCATGAAGCAGCGCCGACCCTGTGGAAAGATGTACTCGTCCACGAGCTGCGCGACGCTCAGCCCGCCGGGGATCCGTATGCATTCCGGCGTCATCAGATCCTGCACGGTCACGCCGCGCAGTGCTTCCTGGAACAGCATGCTGCGGTAGCTCTGTGTCGCAGCGTTCTCCATAAACCAGCCGATGAAAGCCAGCCACAGCCCGCTCAGACCGCCGCCCAGGAAGGCCCACAGGATGCCGCCGCCGATCAGCAGGTAGGCAATCCCGCGGCCGGCGGCCACCGCGATCCCTGTGGAACGACGGTAGTTGCCCGTGATCTGCCAGAGGATCGCGCGCAGGATGCGGCCGCCGTCCAACGGCAGCCCGGGCAGCAGGTTGAAGACGGCCAGACCGACGTTGATGAGTACGCCGTAGGAGCAGAACTGGGAGACGGCGGAGAAGCCGTACG
>JBMFPK010000178.1:0-5282 GCA_049969155.1 Chloroflexia bacterium
CCTCGGGCCAGCAACTCGGCCAGGGCCTCGCGGGCGCGGTGCAGGTAGGTCCTGACCGTACCTGCAGGAATCCCCAGCACCCGAGCGATCTCCGCTACCGGCAACCCGTGCTGGTAAAAGAGCGTCACCACCAGCCGATAGCCGGTCCGCAAGCGCTCAACGGCCCCCCACAGGAGCGCGTTGCGCTCGCGTTCCCACGCTTCGCGATCCGGATCCGCTTCGGAGGACGGGAGAACCTCCGCCGGCACTTCCTCCAGCGAGACCGTGCCCAGCTCGAGGCGCAACTCGCGCAACCGGTTCAGGCAGGCATTTGTGGCGATGCGGTAAAGCCAGGTCGTGAAACGCGATTCGCCGCGAAAGGATGGCAGAGCCTGCCAGACGCGTAGAAAGATCTCCTGTGTCAGGTCCGCGGCTTCTTCGGGATCCCGCAACATGCGCAGCGCCAGCGTATAGACATAGTCCTGCTGCTCGCGGACCAGACAGGCGAACGCCTCCGGGTCGTGTTCGCGACAACGCTCCAGAAGGTCTGGTGCGGGATCTTTCATGTGTCGCCCCGTCGGTCATCGGTCGGACTCCGCGTCGGTCGAGGATGGAAGTTCCCTTTCCTCCATCCTTTCCCCCTGGGGCCCCTCCTTCATCCGCTTTCGTCCCGGCGCCCCGGCCAGGTAGATCAACACCATTCCTAGCCCGACGAAGAAGGGGATCAAACCTCCCAGCAGCCACGGACCGAGGCCGATCGTGTACAGCCCCAGCAGGAGGGCCAGGCCGCAGCACGCCGTGATGATCCCTGCCCACAGGACCCCCCGCGGGGTGCGCTGGCTCAGCCGATCCCAGAACGATTCCTCCGGCAGGAAGATGCCGTGCTGCGCCAGCCCGATACGCTCCCGGTAGAGGATGTAGCGCATCGCGACCACGAACAGCATCAGAGCGATCAGGAGAAAACAGGGGCTGATCAGCACGATCGCGGTCAGCAAGTCCACCGATTCCTCCTTGGAAATGCTCGCGCCGGCGCCGCCGAATCGCTTTTCATTCTACCAGCATCGGAGGGCAAGGTCAACTCGCGGTGTCGCGGCGCAACCGGACGCCGGCCCAGCGGAAACGGGGCTGGGCCGGGACCAGCAGGCCCGCCTCCACAAACCAGCGGATCGTGTCCCGGACCGTCTCCTCGATCGGGCGTGGGGCATATCCCAGCTCGCGTGTCGCCTTATCGTGGCGGATGCAGGAGTTGCTGGCCAGGATGGCCACCGATTCTGTGGTGAGGAGCGGGCGGGTGCCCCGGGCGCGCGCGTAGGAGCAGACAAAGGCGGCTGCAGCCCGTGCGACTGCCGTGGGCAGCCTCAACCGCGGGACTGGCACCCCTGTTTCCTCCGACAGGATGGCGAGCAATCGCTCTATGGAAACCTGCTCTCCGGAGAGGATGTAGTTGTGGCCGCGGCGGCCGCGCTGTGCCGCAGCGATCAGTCCCTCTGCGACATCGCGCACGTCGACAAAGTCGTAAGCCCCGGCAATGCACACCGGCAGGCGCCGCTGGGCAAACATCAGGAAAAAGCGGCCCATCTCCGAGGGCTGGTAGTCGTGCGGGCCGATGATCCCGGTAGGGCTGACGATGACCGCATCGAGCCCGCATTCTACGCCGTCCAGCACTTCGAGCGCGGCCTGGGCCTTGCTCCGGCCATAGTCCGTGGCGATGCGGCTCGGGTCGAAGGGAAAGTGCTCGTCGATCATCGTGCCGTGGGGCGGCTCGACCAGGGCGTGGATGGAAGCGGTGTAGACGAGGCGTCGGACACCGCGTTCGAGGCACGCTTCCACCACGTTGCGCGTTCCCATCACGTTCACATCGTAGAGCAGGCTGGAGCGGCTCGGCTCGATCGCGATCAGGCCGGCCAGGTGGTAGACGATATCGGCCCCATCGAAGGCGCACCGCAGCGAATCGATGTCCCGCACGTCGCCCTCGACGCGTTCCACCGGCAATCCTTCGAGCGGCCGCACCGGATCGGCTGGATAGATCAGCGCGCGTACCTGTTCTCCCCGTGCGACAAGCGCACGGACCAGGTTGTTCCCGAGGTGTCCGGTAGCACCTGTGACCACATGGAGCATCGTTTGCCTCCTCAAGAATGAGTTGCGTTTCCGATCTGGGCCTGTCGCCGCAGGAGCAGCGGCCCCAGACGGTCCATGATCCAACCGAATGCCAGTTCCACCCAAGGCACGATGCGGTACCAGCCGGGTACGTACTCGGCGCGGCGAGGGTGTTGCAGAAGGTGCCATACGCTCTCTGCCACCCGCGCGGGGGAGACCGCAAAGCGCTCGGCGGGCATCCGCAGGCCGGCGCAGGACGAGCAATCGAAGAACTCGGTCGCCACGGGCCCCGGCTTGACGAGGCTCACATGCACGCCCGTGCCCCGGAGTTCGCGGTGGAGCGCGGTGGTGAAGGCTTCGAGGAACGACTTGGTGGCGCAGTAGAGCGCCACACCCTGGCTCGGGATGTCCCCGGCGATCGACCCGATGTTCACGATATGGCCCCAGCCTCCGTGCTTCATCTGCGGCAGCACCAGGAGGCTGAGGTGTACTGCCGCTGCGCCGTTCACCTCGATCATCTCCCGGGCCCGGGACCAAGGCATTTCGCACCCATAGCCGTACCAGCCGAGCCCGGCGTTGTTCACCAGGATATCGATCGTGCCCCAGACCGCGGCGACCTCCTCGACGAGCTGCTCGCGCCCTTTTTCCTGCGTCAGGTCGACGGGGAACGCGCACGCCTTTCCGCCCGCCCGGGCGATCTCCGAGGCGAGTTCGTCCAGACGATCTCTGCGCCGTGCGGCCAGCGCTACCCGAACCCCTCCGCGCGCGAGGCGGCGGGCGACGGCCGCCCCGATGCCGCTCGAGGCGCCGGTGACCAGTGCGACCAACCCTTGCGCCATCTCCGGCATCTTCCCACCTATCCTTTCGGCGTGGCAGGCTCCGCTAGAGGCCGGAGTGCCGGCCGGGCCCGGGCAGGCCGCGGCGGTCGGAACGGTCGTTCTTCGCGCCGCAGCGCGGGATGGCAAAGCCTGCGGTAGACGATATTCGTGGGAAGGAACCCGACCGCCGATCCGCCGAGGTAGGCGCGCGCACGCGCGATCCGCCGGAGGATCGCCGGGTAGTTGTACAGGCGCCGGATCAGCCGATCGTATCCGGCCTGGAGCTCCCGGGCGGTCATCTTCGCGGGGTGAAAGGTCACCCGCGTGACGTCGTAATGGCTCCAGTCGAAATCCCAGATGCGCCCTTCGGCCAGGAGTTTCTCCCGGAGCGCCGTCCCCGGGTAGGGGGTCAGCACGGTCACCTGGGGGACGTCGATCTGGGTCTCCTCGATGAAGCTTCCCACGCGCTCGAAGACGCTTGAGTCGTCGCTGTCGAGCCCGACGACGAAGCAGCCGATGACGGCGATACCACGCCGGTGCAGCCGGGAGATCGCTTCTTGGTAGTCCAAGATCTGGTTGACCTTCTTGTTCATCTCCGCCAGGCCCTCGGGGGTCAGCGACTCGAAGCCGATGAGCAGGGCACGGCAGCCGCTGCGTGCCGCGAGCTCCAGCAGTTCCATATCGTGGGCGGCGGTGATGGATGCCTGGCCGATCCAGCGGATCCCAAGGGGGATGAGGGCCTGGAACAGTTCCCGGGCATACTCGCGGTTTCCGACGATGTTGTTGTCGGTGAAAAAGAGCGCGCTGGGGAGTCGCCCCAGGGAACGGACCTCAGAGATGACCTCCTCGATCGGCCGGTAGCGCATCTGGCGGCCGAAGAAAGCGGTCGTGGAGCAAAACGAGCAGTTGAAGGGGCAACCGCGGGAGACCTCCATCTTGGGCACAGGGTAGTACCGGGATTCCCGCAGGAGGTCGCGGCGCGGGATGCCCAAGCCCTTCAGCTCGGGCCTCGTCCCGCGGTAGAAGCGTTCCCAGGACCCGCGCTCGACATCGCGGAGCACCCGTGGCCAGGCTTCCTCCGCTTCCCCGAGCACCACGATGTCGGCGTGTTGGGCCGCCTCGTCGGGGACGAGCGTTGGATGCACCCCGCCCAGAGCGACCGGTACCCCCCGCGCGCGGAAGGCATCCGCGATGGCGTACGCGCGGGGTGCGTTGGGCGTGAGGGCGGTAATGCCCACGAGGTCGTAACGGCCTTCGAGGGGGATGGAAGAAACGTTCTCGTCTACGATCGAAACGTCGACGTCCGGAGGAGTGGCTGCGGCCACGACTGGAAGCGTCAGGCTGCTCATATAGACGCGGCCGAAAAGGCGCACGTTGGACGGATGAGCGGGCTGAACCAAGAGCACCTTCATGTTCGACTCCCGTAAGCTTTTCCCCACAGCGATCTGCTGCGGTCACTCCCTTAGACACGGAAAGGGGAAGCCCGGTTTCAAGAGCGCGAAAAGCAGCCGGGGCCGCCTCTTCAGGCGCCCTCGGCGGGAAGGGACCAGGGGTTACAGGTAGGCTCGTTCCGTAAGCCGGTCGAAGAAGTGCATGTTCGCCATGTTGAAGGCGACACGCAACCGTTCGCCGGCCCGGGCCTGCGTGCGGTTGTCCATACGGGCGGTGAAAGTGTGCGGCCCGCTCAGCAGGTTCAGGAGCCGTTCCGCACCCAGGAGTTCGACGACGTCCACGAGCACCTCGATCACCGCGTCGTCTGCGACGCCCCGAGGGATGCAGGCGGCGTTGAAAATGTCCTCGGGGCGGATACCGAAGGTGACCTCCCAGGGCACGTTACGTTCCCTGAGGAACCGGGCGTGATGCGGGGAGACGGGGACGCGGAAGGATCCGGTATCGACAAAGAGCGCTTCGCCTTCCGCGATCAGCTGCGCGTTGAAAAAGTTCATCGCCGGGCTGCCGATGAAGCCGGCCACGAACTTGTTGGCGGGTAGTCATAGACCTCCTAGGAGCACCGAGTTGCTGCAGGATGCCGTCCCTCAGCACCGCGATGCGGGAACCCATGGTCATCGCTTCCACCTGGTCGTGGGTGACGTAGATGGTGGTCGTCTGCAGCCGCTGGTGCAGCTTGATCAACTCGGCGCGCTTCTGCACGCGAAGCTTCGCGTCCAGGTTGGAAAGCGGCTCGTCCATCAGGAAGACCTGGGGTTCGCGCACGATCGCCCGCCCGAGCGCGACGCGCTGCCGCTGGCCGCCGGAGAGGGCGCGGGGCCTGCGGTCCAACAGCTCCTCAATCCCCAAGGTCTGAGTACCCCGGTGCACCATGCGGTCGATCAGCGAGCGAGCCACGCAGCGCATCCGCAGGCCGAAGACCATGTTGTCGTAGACCGG
>JBMFPK010000178.1:5292-5532 GCA_049969155.1 Chloroflexia bacterium
GAGGGCGTAGGAAGACCATGGCGATATCCCGGTCCTTTGGAGGGACGTCGTTGACGACCCGGTCGCCAATCTGGATGGTCCCTTCCGTGACCTCTTCCAGACCGGCGAGCAGGCGCAGGGCGGTGGACTTGCCGCATCCCGAGGGGCCCACGAGGACCAGGAGTTCCTTATCCTCCACTTAGAGGCACAGGTCGTGCAGGGCGACGACCTCGCCGAAACATTTGGTAACGTGGTCATAGG
>JBMFPK010000179.1:0-5484 GCA_049969155.1 Chloroflexia bacterium
CGTGCTCAACCCGGGAAAGGGGGCCGAGGAGCGCATCGGCAGCGTCTACGTCGCCCGAGGGAAAGAACAGATCGCGGTTCAGCAGCTGGGCGCAGGGGACATCGGCGTCGTTACGAAACTTTCCGTCACCACCACCGGGGATACCCTGTGTACCTCCGACCGGCCTCTCCGCCTGCCGCCGATCGAGTTCCCTGAGCCGGTATTCACCGCCGCCATCCGCCCGGAGACCAAGACGGACCTGGACAAGATGGGGACGGCGCTCGCCCGGATCATGGAAGAGGACCCGACGCTGCGCACCGGCCGGGAACCGCAGACGGGGGAGATCCTCCTTTCCGGTATGGGCGAATCGCACATCCAGCTCGCCGTGGAGCGGATCAAACGCAAGTTCGACGTGAGCGTGATCGCCGAGTTGCCGCTGGTGCCCTATCGGGAGACGATCCAGAAGACCGTGGAAACAAGCTACCGCCACAAGAAGCAGACTGGCGGACGCGGCCAGTTCGCGGAAGTACACCTCCGGCTCGAACCGATCGACTACAACCAGACCGAATTCGAGTTCGTGAACGAGATCGTCGGCGGTGTGATTTCCAAGCAGTACATTCCGGGTGTGGAAAAGGGCGTCCGTGAGGCGATGCAGGAGGGGGTGGTGGCCGGCTACCCGGTGGTGGGGGTGCGCGTCGCTGTCTTTTATGGCAAGGAACACCCGGTCGACTCCTCCGAACTCGCCTTCAAGATCGCGGCTTCCCAGGCGTTCAAGCAGGGCCAGGCGGAAGCCAACCCGGTGCTGCTCGAGCCGTTCGTGCTCGCGGAGATCCTCGTGCCCGACGCCTATACGGGCGACATCATGGGGGATCTGAACGGGCGACGGGCGCGCGTTTTGGGTATGGAGCCGAAGGGCGGCAAGACGCTGATCCGGGCCATGGCGCCCCTGGCCGAAATGCAGCGGTATGCGACCGAGCTCCGTTCTCGAACCGGAGGCCGGGGGGCGGTGCGCATGCAGTTCGACCACTACGAGCAGGTTCCCGCGCACGTCGCCGAAGCCGCCATCGCGGAGGCACGGCGTCGCAAAGAGGAACGGCAGCAAGGGTAGCACCGGAACGCTGGGGACCGGGGGGGTCCGGCGGTGGGCTCAAGTTGAAAGAAAGGAGAGCAACCATGAGCAAGCCGCAACAGGTGGTGTCGGGCAGAGAGCGCCGCGTAGGGAACCTCTACAAGTACGCGGTCATCGCGCTCACCGGCCTCATCTTCGCCGGGCTGGCCATCTACTTCTATGTTGCCAGCGCGGCGGCCGGAAACGCGAACCTCGGAAGGGCATTGCTGCTCGCCTTGCTTTGCGCTGCCGGCGTGGGCATTCTGGGAATCATCATCTGGTACATCTACAAGGCGGTGGCCTTCAGGGGCAAGTCTTAGCACACCAGGGCCTGACCGGCATACCGGGCAAGCCCGGATCTTCTGGAGCGCTTTACCTTTCCCATGGACGGCGCCGCGAAGCCACCCTCGGAGGTTCCTGGGGTCGGGCAACCCCCCGCACCAGGTAGATCGGGTTGCTGTAAATCCACGGGAAGCCGAACCGGTATACCTCCGCACGGTAGGCGCCGGGTTCCTGCACGAAGCAGGTCAAAGTTCGACCCCAGCCCTGCGCGATCGGCTTTCCGTAACGAAGCAATCGAATGTATCCCCAGCGAGGGGAATGAACCCTGAGCCGCGCCTCATGCCGTAGGACGGCCTCTTCTCCCATGGTCCAGCTCTGCGCTTCCTGTTCCGCGAGGAAGCGAAAGCCGCGAGCCTTCCCCCAAACCTGATAGGCGAGGAACGAGCGTCCCTCGGCCAGCGCGCTCTCGATCTGCTGTGCGGCCTCGTTCCACTCCTGGGAGAGCGGCTTTCGCAGGACGACGTGGTTGAGAAGGGTGCCGAACAGCCGCCGGTAAGAGAAGACCTCGAGCTGCAAGCGTCCCCGCAGCGAGATCCGCGTCGCGTGCGCGTCCAGGCCGGCCACCGCAGCCACGCGCTGCCCCTCTCGGAGCAGCTCGTCCCACCACTCCAGTGAAGCCCGCGGCGGCCGACAGACGGCCGGCCCGGGGAAGAGGAACCGCGCGAACTGGTTCCGGCGCGTTACCCCTTCCGTCCAAAGCGACATATAGTTCCAGATCTCCAACCCGTGGAAACCCCGGACATCCCGTTCTGTCCAGGGAAGGGGGGCTTTGAAGTAGGCCCCTAGCCGCTCGTCCGGATGCAGGATGAACCCCCACCCGCCGCGCTCCCGTACGGCCGCCACGAGCTCCTGCGCAGGAAGGTCTGCCGGCACAAGTTCGCTCAGGCCGAGCACCAGGAAGTGGTTGTGCTCCGGGGTCACCTCGTACCCGATGAGCACCGCAGTCCCGTCGTACCACCCGGCCTCGCGGGCTTCCAGCGCCGCCAGCGTATCGTGGTCAGAGATGACCACCCAGGTCAAACCGGCGCGCTGCGCTGCGAGGGCGATCTTCGGCACCGGCCCTGTGCCATCGGAGTGCGACGAATGGACGTGGAAGGCCCCGGGGTAATCATAGAGACGCACGAGGGGATTCCTCCTCGCCGAAAAAGAGCCGGAAGAGACCCGGTGCACCGAGCGTCGCCCAGAGGCCGACCAGCGCATAGCGGATGAAGGTGGGCAGCTCCGCCCCGCGCCCGTAAAGGAAGCCGCGCGCCAGCGGCGGCGCCATCCCCGGCCGGACCCGCACCGCTCCTGGCGCCGGCGCGAACGGGGCAAAGAGAGCCCGCAGCCCCAAGAGGATCAGGAAAGCTCCCGCAAGGCCGATCAAGACCTTCAACACCTGTTGCCACCAAGGACCACCGGTGCGGAACCGGATGTAGCGACGCTCGAAGAGGTAACCGAACAACGCCCCGAAGATCGCCCCCATCGTCTGCGCTCCCTCATGGGAGGGAAACAACAGGAAGAAGGCAAGAGGCAACAGGCAGAAGACGAGCGAGGCCGGAAAGCAGGCCTCGGTGCGCGTCCCGGCCAGCGCCCGCAGCAGCACATAAGCACATCCCAGCAACACCAGGCCGAAAAGCAGACCCGCCAGGACGTCGCCCAGCCAGTGCAGCCCGAGGTACAGGCGGGAAAAGGCGATCAGGAGGACCACCACGGGTGCAAGGATGTACAGCCACCTCCGACGCACGACCATCGCAAGGTACCCCCAGAACACCGTCGCGCTTTGGGCGTGCCCGCTTGGGAAGGCATAGTCCGCGGCCGTCTCTGTGAAGCGTGCTCCCAGTTCCGGATGCACCTGGAACGGACGGGGCAGTGCGGTGATCTCTTTGACCGCAGCGTTCAGATAGCCGGACCCCAAGAACAGGAGAAACAGGCGGAGCGTGCCTTCTGCGCTCACACACCAGTAGAGGATGCAGAGCGCCGCCAGGTAAAAGTACTCGGAGCCCAGGTAGGTGATGCCTCCCATCAGCGCATCTAGCCACGGGGTCGCGTGGGCCCGCAGCCAGAAGAGAAGTTGCAGTCCGCCCATCCGGCCCTCCTACATCGGATCGTTGCGCGGCCTGTCCGAAGGTCATCCTTCCGACGGACCGGGCTTTTTCGGCTGGAATTCCTTGAAGCGATACCCGACGCCCCGTTCCGTCAGGATGTACTTCGGATGCGCCGGGTCCGGCTCGATTTTCTGGCGCAGGTAGGTGATGTAGAGACGCAGGTATTGGGTCTCGTCACGATACTCGGGTCCCCAGACCTTCGTCAGCAGCATCTCGTGGGTCATTACCCACCCGGCATTGTTCACCAGATGGTAGAGCAAGCGATATTCGGTCGGCCGCAGCTTCACTCGCTGACCCCGGACGATCACCTCGCGCCGCGCAAAGTCGATCGTCAGATCTTCGTCTACGACCACCTGGGCCTCGCTTGCCGGCACGGGCATCTCGGCCCGACGCAACAACGCCTTCGTCCGGCTCAGCAGTTCGCGCACGGAGAATGGCTTGGCGATATAGTCATCTGCCCCCAGCTCCAGACCCCGTACGAGGTCCGGTTCGTCCCCGCGCACCGTGACCATGATCACCGGCACGGTGGAAACCTCGCGGATGTGCCGGAGCGTCTCGAAGCCGTCCATTTCCGGCATCATGACGTCGAGCAACACGAGATCCGGCAGGTCCTCCCGCAGCCGCTCCAGGGCCTCCACGCCGTTGCGCGCGGTGGCTACCCGGTACCCCTCGAGCTCCAGGTTCATCCGGATGAACTCGACCATCCGCGGCTCGTCGTCCACGACCAGTACGAGCTTTCCCTTGGGCGAGAACTTGCGTTCCGCTTCCACCATCAGGCGCCTCCTTCACGCCGCGGCAGGGAGAAATAGAAAGCGGACCCCTGTCCCGGCCGGCTGCGCACCCAGATCTCCCCGCCATGGGCCTCGACGAGGGCCCGCGCCAGGTAGAGTCCCAGTCCCGCCCCGGCGGTCGTCCGCGAGAGTCGGCTGTCGACGCGGTAGAACCGCTCGAAGATCCGCGGGATCTCGGATTCCGGGATGCCGATCCCCTGGTCGGCCACGTACAGCACCACCCGTTCCGGCTCCACCCAACCGCCGACGCGGATCGTTCCCCCTCGCGGGGAATACTTGATGGCGTTCGAAAGCAGGTTGCTCAACACCATCCGGATCCGCTCATAGTCCACCCAGACCGGCGGAAAATCGGGGGGAAACTCGGTCTCGAAGGTATGCTGATCCGTCTGGGTGCGGAATTCCTCGACCAGTTTCCGTACGAGGTCGACGATCTGAACCGGCGCGAGGTTCAGTTTCAGCGCCCCGGCCTGGATGCGCGAGGCTTCCAGCAGGTTCGTGATCAGGCGATCCAGTCGGTCGCTTTCCTCCTCGATCACTGCCAGTCCCTTGCGCAGCGTCTCCGGATCCCACGCCGCGTCTTCCCTCCGCAGGGTGCCCGCATACCCTTTGATGATCGCCACCGGGGTTTTTAGCTCGTGCGAGATGATGGAGATGAATGTCGTCTTGGCTTCTTCGGCTTCCTTGGCTCGGGTGATATCCCGCACATTGGCTACCGCTTCCCGGAGCTCGCCGCTTTCCCCCCGCAGCACCGTGTACGAAATGCCGACGTGGATCCGTCGCCCGTCGCGCGTCGTCAGCAGGCCTTCGACATAGGGGTGGGGTTCGTGCACCGCGTGCTCCAAAGGACATTTCCCCGCACAGATCGGCGTGCCTTCGGGGGTCGTCAGGCGGAGGATTTCGGCGCACGGCCGGCCGAGCATCTCCTCCCGAGGGATGCTGAGCATCCGCTCCAGGGCCCGGTTGACGGTCTGGATGCGCCATCGGCCGTCCAACATGAGGACCCCGTCCGCTGAGTTCTCGATGATCGCGTCGAGGTGCCGCTTTTCCGTGAGCAGTTTCTGATAGAGGCGCGCATTGTGGACCGCGATCGCCGCCTGGTCCGCGAAGGCAGCGAGCACCTGGCGGTCGTTATAGGAGAAGCCCGGGCTGGTCATCGAGCGAAAGACGTAGATCACGC
>JBMFPK010000180.1:0-5480 GCA_049969155.1 Chloroflexia bacterium
CGCTCGGCGTGCCGACCTTTGCCTGTAACAGCCTGATCTACGCCGGCCGCGGGAAAACGGTGGGCACCGGATTTGCCGAAGGGGAGCTTGCACCCATTCTGGAGCGTGTCCGGGAAGTGGCGGAGCGGGAAGGCTTACGCCTGATCTGGTACACGCCCACCCAGTACTGCGCCCTTTCGCCCCTCCAGCTCGAGCTGGGGGTCAAGGCGTGCACCGCCGCGCTTTACAACATGTGCGTGGAGCCGGACGGCGCCGTGATCCCCTGCCAGAGCTACTACCACCCGCTGGGTCACATCCTGCGGGACCCCTGGGAGCGGATCTGGAACCACGAGCTGGCACGCGCCCTGCGCGAACGCCGTTACGTGCCCGAGAAATGCCGCAGCTGTCCGGAATTGCCCCTCTGCGGCGGGGGCTGCCCACTCTACCTGGAGACCCTCCAGGAGGACCTCGGTCCCCGCACCGCCGAGGCATCAGGAGGCTAGCGATGCCATTCTTGGAAAGACTCCGATCTTGGCTGACTCCCGCCCGACCACTTGCGCCCGGCATGTTCCACTACCAGAGCCCGCCCGATGCGAGCCCTCAGTACCGACTCCACCTGCGCATCGAACCGAACGGGCAAGGCCTCCTCATCGTCAACGCCGCTACAGTCCTTCACCTGAACCAGACGGCGACCGAGTATGCCTACTGGCTCGTCCGGGGCGCCGATGAGCAACAGGTCGTGCGCACGATGACCCAGCGCTACCGAGTGGATGCGGACCGCGTGCGGAGCGACTTTCGCGATCTCAAGGAACGCATCCTGACGTTGGCCACTTCCGTCGATCTGGCCCCGGATGTCTACCTGAGTATCGAGCGCACGGAACCGTTCTCCGCCGAGACCTCCGCACCCTACCGCGTGGACATCGCGCTGACCTATCGGATCGACGAAAGCGGTGCCCTCGACCCCGAGGCAAGGAAGCGCGTGGATCGCGAGTTGTCGACGGCCGAGTGGCAGGAGGTGCTCGATCGGCTGTGGCGCGTGGGGGTCCCCCACGTCGTCTTTACCGGGGGCGAGCCTACACTGCGAGAGGACCTCGTAGAGCTGATCCGCCACGGGGAATCGCTCGGGATGGTGACCGGGCTTTTGTCCGACGGCCGCCGCCTGAAGGACCGCGGGTACCTGGACCGCCTGCTGTTTGCGGGCCTCGACCACCTGCAGATCACGCTCGCCTCCCACGATCCGGCGCTCCACGACCGCCTGATCGGCCGACCGGGCGCCTGGGAAGAGACGATGGCCGGGCTGCGAAACGCCCTTGCCGCAGACCTCTACGTGGTCGTGCGTTGCATCGTCACTCCAGAAAATGCGGGCAGGGCCGCGGAGACGGTGGCTTTCCTGGCAGGACAGGGCGTGGCGGCCGTCGCCCTGAGCGCTCCGGCCTACCCCCCTTCGTCCAGGGAACAGGAGCAGGTACGGCAGGGCCTGCAGGCCGCCGAGGAAGCCGCACACCAGCAAGGGCTGACGATCGTGTGGGACCTGGCCGCACCGTACTCCCGTATCCACCCCATCGAACTGGCCGCCGACCTCTCCCGAGAACAGGTGCTGGCGCAGCACCTGTACGTCGAACCGGACGGTGATGTCCTTCCCGCCCAAGGGTATGGCAAGGTGCTCGGGAACCTGCTGCGCGATCCCTGGAAGGCGATCTGGGAGCATCCCGCGCGCCCGAGGTGCTGAGGTTCAGTCCTCCCAGAAGGGGGCCACATACCCCCGGCGGGCCATCAGGGCGCGTACCTCCAGCATGGCGGTATAGGTAGGGAGAAGGTAGAGCGTGCCCCCCTCGGACGTGCGTTCCAGCGCGCGATCGAGCGCCTGCTCCAGGTCCGGCTCGATGACGATGAGCCGCTCCTCGATGCCGGCATACTTCAGCCGCACCCCCATGTCGGCCGCCCGCGTTCCCGAGACCACCGCGAACGCCACCCGGCCGGCCAGCGCCTCCCAGTCGGCATCCCAAAGCCAGGAGACGTCGGTCCCGTCGGCGATGCGGTCGTTGATCACGATCAGGTAGCCGTGCGGCTCTTCCGCCTCCGCAAGCATGTGGACGACCTGGCTTGCCCCCACCGGGTTCTTGATCAGGGCAACGAGGATCTGCCGCCCTTCCGCCTGTACCCACTCCATCCGGCCGAACGCCGCCCGGAAACCGGAGAGCGCCGCGATCGCATCGTCGAGCGCGACCCCCAGCGCCCGGGCCGCGGCGATCGCCGCCAGGGCGTTGTAGGCGTTGTAGAGGCCGGGGAGCGGTAACAGCAGCTCGCGTTCCCCTTCGGGCACGTTCAGGCGCGCGCGTGGCCGCGTCGTTCCGGCTATCTCCAGCGCCGTCAGCCGCACTTCGGGGGCGGGCCTCATGTGCCCACAGTTGGGACATCGGTACCGGCCGATGTGCCCGAAGTACGCCGGCGCGTACGCATACGGCGCCCCGCAGCGGCGGCAGTAGCGGGCATCCGCCATGTGGTCGGGCACGGCGCGGCCCAGTGCAGGGAGGTCGAGGCCGTAATAGGTCACGCGGGCTTCAAGCCCTTCTCCCAGCGCGGCGATGGCTGGATCGTCCGCATTGAGCAGGACGGTCGCAGAGGCCGGGAGCGCGCGCAGCGCCTCCCCCCAACGCGCAGCGACATAGTCCACCTCCCCATAGCGGTCCAGCTGGTCGCGGAAGAGGTTGTGCAGCAACACGAGGCGCGGCCTGCAGAGGGCTACGGCCTGGGGAAGATGGGCCTCGTCCACCTCGAACAGGCCGCTATCTCCCCGGGGACGGCCGGAGAAGTCGCTTGCATAGACGAGCGTGCTTGCGATCCCCTCGACGAGGTTCGCGCCCGCGCGGTTGTGGATCGGCCGCCATCCGGCCGCGCGGAGGATGTGGGCCAGCATGCGCGCGGTCGTCGTCTTGCCGTTCGTCCCAGTGATCAGGAGCGTCCCGCGCTCCAGACGGGAACAGAGCGCGGGGATGAACGAACGATCGATCCGCTGCGCGAGCAACCCGGGAAGGGTGGTCCCTCCCCCCCGACCGAGGCGGCGGCTGAGGGAGCCGGCCGCCCGCCCCAAGAGCAAGGCAAGTGCATGCAGCGCTCGCATCTTCCCTCGAGCCCGGGAACGCACCGGTCAGAGGATCTCAATGCGGTAATCGACGATCTCCACGTCCGGCCGGTTCTGTTCGATCCAACGGACGACCGACTCCAGCCGGCGGTGCGCCTGCGCCCCTTCTGTGGCCACGCAGGCTACCCCAAGCGAAGCGGACTGCCACAGATCTTGATGGTCCAGCTCGGCGATCGAGACGTTGTGCTCCTGGCTCACCCGTGCGACGATCGAACGTACCACGCTGCGCTTGTCCTTCAGGGAGTGGCTGGCGGGGATATGCAGGTCGATCTGACAGTACCCGATGACCATCGGCGGACCTCAGCACAGTTCGCTCAACCGACTGGCGGCCTGAAGCAGGACGGCCTGGGCGTACCGCAGGTCGTCTATGGAGCTCGAAGGCGCCAGGAGGAAGGCAAAATAGTCCGGGCCGACCGGAGACACCAGGCAGCTTGTCTCGTGGGCCTGAAAGGCAAGCGTCAGCACCGGCCCCGTGCCCAGGGCACCCGCAACCCCACTGGCTTCCTCGATGAGATCCGCCAGCTCCACTTCGAGAAGCGGGCTGGCCGGTGCCTCCGCGCGGCTCACGATCTCGATCGCAAGCCCGTCGCGCCCGGCAAAGCCGGCGACCCGCGCCCTGGGAAGGTTCTCCAGGGCCTCCCAGAGGATCGCCTGCATCCCCTCGGCCACCTCCACCGCCGGGGCAAGCTGCTCCGCGGGCACGGCCACCGCCTGCACCGCGACCGGCGCGGGAGCCGCCTCCACGACCTCGGGAGCGACCGCCGCCGGAGAGACCACTTCCCTTGCAGGAACCGGGCGCGGCAGGGCGAGCACGGCCTCGAGCTGCCCGGTGATGCGCGCGACCCCCTCGTGCGCCAGTTCTTCGAGCCGGGCCAGCATCTCCTCGTGGTGCTGGAGCCGTTGTTCCAGCGCCACCACCCGTTCCATCACGTCGGCCAGGGTCGCTTCTTCCGCAGGCACCCTTCGCTCGACGGTGGCCCGCGCGAGCTCCTCGCGCAGCACCGCTTCCGTCGCCTCGCGCTGGGCCAGCTGGGCGCGCACCTCCTCCAGCTCCTGCTCCAGCCGGCTCACCGCCTCCTCCCGCTCGTCCAGGGCCAGGCGGGCTGCTTCCAGCTGCTCCGTGCGTTCCCGAAGATCCCTTTCCATCTGCTCCAGCAGGGCCTGCTGCTCGGCGAGCTGCTCATCGCGCTGGCGCACCTGCAGCTCCAGCTCCTCCAGGTGAGCCTGCTGTTCCCGGACAATGCGTTCCAGTTCCTCCGCCTGGCCGGTCAGCCGCTCCATCTCCTGGCGCAGCTCCGCTATGCGCGTTCGAAAGTCGTCCAGCATGATCCCCTCCTGCGTGAACGTACGGAAAATGCGCCGATGCCCGGCGGTATCACTCGTGCTCGCCCACCTGACCTACCATGACCACGGGGTTGTAGGTGATGTCCTTTGCTTCGAAGAGCAGCACCAAGGCGCTCGGCGTCCGGGCGACAGAGCGGTGGTGCAGGCCGGCCTTGACCACGGTGGCCTCTTTCTCCCGCAGGGTGATCGTACCGCCTCCCTCGATCTCGATGTCCACCGCTCCCTCCAACACCATGAAAAACTCGTCCCGGTTGTGGAAATGAGGGGGGTAGCTGCCCTGGTAGAGCACCAGTAGACAGTGGTAGTTGTCTACCTGGCTGACCTCCAGCGGGACCCAAGCCGTCTCCAGCGCTCTGCCCAGGGCCGTCAGGTCGATCTTGGCCATGGCGCGTCCTCCCGGAAGGTCTTTTGCGCTCATTATAACATCTATGTTACGTTTTGGCAATTTCTGCTGCGCCGTTTGCCAAAAACGCGCAGTTGTAGTAAAATCCAAAATCACGATAGGTTATGACGTATTGCGGAGTCGAGACGTGGACGCAAGCCAGATTCGCCTCGGAGAGACAGGTTTGGAAGAACTGATCCAGTGGCTGCGGGAGACCGGAAAGCCGCAGTCGCTGGAGGCGCTTACTTACCAGTACATCGTCATTCTGCGGGAGAAGGTCCTGGAGGAGAAGGAGAAGTGAGCGAGACCGCCGCTGCCAGGACTTCCCAAGGAGTCGTGCCTTTCATGGAAAAGACAGCGCTCGAATTTCAGGGCAAGGAAGAAGAACGCCGACTGGCGGAAGAGATCTTCCGGCTGATGGCGTTGCAGGGCGCGGCCCTGGATCTGGACACCCCGATCCGCCAGAGCCTCAGCAGCCTGGTCGAGTATTTCTGCCAGAAGAACCCACAATGGGACCAGGAAACGGCAGCGCGGCGGATTGAAGCGGCGCTTGGGGCGAATTCCCATATTTTCGCGCGCGAGGAGCGCGAGGGCGAGGTGATCTATATGACCACGCGTCGGGGCAACCCGGCC
>JBMFPK010000181.1:0-5427 GCA_049969155.1 Chloroflexia bacterium
GTCTCATGATCCCTCTTCTCGTAGCTCGAGACATTCACCAGGAGCCCCAGCGCCGTCAACGTGGAAGCAAGGGACGATCCGCCGTAGCTGATGAGCGGCAGGGTGAGCCCTGTAAAAGGAATGACCCCACAGACGGCTGCGATGTGGACAAACGCCTGGACGCAGATCCACGTGGTCACTCCCGCAGCAAGGAGCATCCCGAACCGGTCCGGAGCGCGCACGGCGATCGTGTAGCCCCGGTAGGCGAGCCAGAGGTACAGTCCCACGACGAACAGGCAACCGATCAGCCCGAGTTCCTCCCCGATGATGGCAAAGATCGTATCGGAGTACGGCGAAGGAACCCAGAAGAACTTGTGGCGCGACTGGCCCAGCCCCACACCGAAGAGGCCGCCGGTTCCCAGGGCGATCTGCGCTTGGATCTGGTGGAAAGCGATCGAGTTGCGGTACTCGAAGGGCCGAAGGAACGCCAGCACGCGCTGCCACCGGTAGGATGCCACGTAGGCGACCACGACCCCGATCGGCACGACGACGAGCCCAGCCAGGCCGAAGTGGCGCAGGTCCGCACCTGCGATCAGGAACACCAGCGCGGCGACCGCGATGAGCACGACGCAGGTTCCCATATCCGGCTCGCTGACGATCAGCGCGCCCAGGAGGCCCGTGATCATGGCGAACGGGAGCAATCCGTAGGCCAGCTGGCGCAGCTTCTGCCCGCGCTTGGATAGCCAGTCGGCGATGTAGATGATAAAGACGAGCAGAGCCAGCTGGCTCGGCTGGATCGAGATCTCCCCAAGCGTGATCCATCGCCGGGCGCCGCCCCGCGCTTCGGCAAGAGAGGGTGGAAGCACGAGCACGGCGATCAGCAGGACCACGACCACAACCATCAGCGGGACGCTCAACCGGCGCCAGAAGCGGTAGTCCACACGCATCGCCACTGCGGCGCCGCACAGTCCCACGAGCAACCAGAGGAACTGGCGGCCCAGGAAGTACATCGAGTTGCCCCCGTGCTGCTCTGTGGCCTCCACGAAACTGGCGCTGTACAGCATCACCAGCCCAAAGATCGTCATCCCCCCCATCACAGCGAGCAACCAATGATCGGGCACACTTGGACGCTTGGTGCTCAGCGCTTCCCGCCAGGACCCCGGGGCGCTCCAGGTGCTTGCAGAAGATCGCTGCTCTTCGTTCGCTTCCGAGGCCATCGCCTAGCCCTCCGTGCCTATCTCCGAAGCCGGTCGCCCGCTCCTGGAAGCGAGTTCGTGAACGGCTTCCCGGAACCGCTCACCCCTCTCGAATTCGTGGCGAAAGAGGCCGAAACTGGCGCACCCTGGGGAAAGGAGTACGGTATCGCCAGGCTGCGCCACGGATGCCGCCGCGCGTACGGCCGCCCGTAGGTCGCCGAAGCGGCCCAACAGGCGTGCCCCTGCCGTGCGCAGCGCGCGCTCCAGCTTGTCTGCCGCTGTGCCTTCCAGCAGCGCCACCCCGCGGGTGCGCTCGGCGGCCATGCGCGCCATCGCCTCGTAGTCCAGCCCCTTGTCCGCACCTCCAGCGATCAGCACGATCCCGCCCTCGAGCGCCTGGAGAGCGGCGATCGTCGAAGCCGGCGTGGTGCTTGTGGTATCGTTGCGGAAGGTGACACCGCCGACCTCGGCCACCCACTCCAGTCGGTCCGCTAGCCCGGCAAAGGAAGCGATCCCGTCACCGATCGTCGCCAGGTCAACCCCGAAAAGCGCGGCCGCTGCGGTAGCTGCGAGCACGTTCGCCCGGTTGTGCCGGCCCACGAGGCGGATCTTGGCAAGCTCGCAAACGGGCTGCGCGTCCCCTTCCGAGCCGATCCAGACGACCCTCTCCTCCACGATGCTCGCCGCTCCGGCCCCAAGGGGCACCCGAGTGCCGTCGGCGGTGCGAAGCGCGTCTCCCTCCGCTTGCAGCTCGACCCCGAACCACGCGACGCGTCCCGGTGCATCCCGGGCGAACGAGCGGACCTCTGGGTCCTCCGCGTTCAATACGAGGATGTCCTGCGGCCGCTGGTGACGGTAGATCTGCCGCTTGGCTTCCACATAGTCTTCCCAGGACGGGTAGCGATTCAGGTGATCCGGGTACAGGTTCGTCACGACGGCGAGATGGGGGGAAAACCCACGCTCGCCGAGGCCTTCGAGCTGCCAGCTCGAAAGTTCCAACACGACGGGCGTTTCCGGCCGGATGGCCCACAGCGCCTCCAGCGCCGATACACGGATGTTGCCGGCGACCACGGTGTCGGGAAAGCGGCGGCGAAGGATCTCCCCAAGCAGCGCCGTGGTGGTGCTTTTCCCCTTTGTGCCGGTCACTCCCAGGATCCGCCCCGGGCAGAGCGCGAAAAAGAGCGTCATTTCCATCTCGACCGGGATGCCATGTTCCCGGGCCAGCTGCAAGAAGGGCGAGTCGTAGGGCACAGCCGGGTTGCGGATCACCAGATCGGCATGGACAAAGTCTTCCACTCGGTGCTCGCCGAGCACGAAGCGAACCGGCTCGCCCTCCAACGCCTGGATCGATGGGGCGAGTTCTTCGGCCGTCCGGAGGTCCGTCACGGTGACCTCTGCACCCTCCCGCAGGAGGAAGCGGGTCACCCCCAGGCCTCCCCCGTGCAACCCCAGCCCCATCACGAGCACCTTCTTGCCGCGAAGCACCAACGGTTGCATACGCACCTTCCTAGTGGCGGCTCAGACGGGCCCTCCGCAGGCGATCCTGCGACAGTTGCGCGATCCGCTCCAGCAGAGCGCGCTTCATGTGCTCGCGGGCCTCTGGACCCACCGAAAGGCGAACGAACACTTCCTTCAGATCCACCTGCCTGTTGCCCCGTACGGCGAGCAGGTCCAGCCAAGGGTCCCGGTACAGAACTGCCTTCCGAGCCATCTTCGGTACTCCTTTCTCTTTCAGGCTCTGTCAGCGCCCACGCGCGCTGCAGGGGGCAAGAGCCTCGCCCGTTCAGATCAGGGCCAGCGCCACCCCGACCATCGCCGCCGCGACGCCCACAATCGCGAAACGCGCGACAATCTGGGTTTCGGACCAGCCGATCATCTCGAAATGGTGGTGCAGGGGGCTCATCTTGAAGATGCGCCGGCCCTCACCGTACCGCTGCTTCGTCCACTTGAAATAGGCGACCTGGAGGATGTCCGAGACCCCCTCGGCAACAAAGACGATCCCGATCACGGGAAGGATGATCCACTGCCAGGTCATCAGCGCGACCACCCCCAGCAAGGCGCCCAGTGCCAGGCTCCCGGTATCCCCCATGAACACCTGCGCCGGGTAGGCATTGTACCAGAGAAAGGCCAGCAGGGTACCGACGACGGTGAAACAGAAGGGGAAGAGGTAGTCCTGGCGCTGAAGATAGGCGATCAGTCCGTAGGCGGCAAAAGCCAAGCCGGCCGTGCTGCCTGCCAGGCCGTCCAGTCCGTCCGCCAGGTTGACCGTGTTCGCTGCACCCAGGATCACCAGCGTGGCCACCGGGATGTAGATGTAGGGCCGGCCGATCCAGGGCTGCAGGTCGAACGCCCCGAGGAAGGGGAAGTAAGTGTGCGAGGGGCCCAGGTAGTAGGGGGACCAGAGCATGTAGGCTGCGGCCAGGGCGATGGCGAACAGCCACGCGAACTTGACCCGCGCGCTCAATCCCTGGCCTCGCTTGCCCACGAGGTTCACGACGTCGTCCACAGCACCCAGCAGACCACACCCCACCATCACACTGACCGGCAGCAACATGGAGTAGTGCCCGCGCAGGTTCAAAAGGAGCGTGACCACCGTGACGGTGACGATGATCATGATGCCCCCCATCGTGGGGGTGCCCGCCTTCTGCCGGTGGCGCTCCGGGCCCTCCTCTCGGATCTTCTTGCCGACGCCGCGACGCCGCAAGAAGCGCACCAGCCATCCGCCCCACAGGACGGTGATCAGGAAGGCCACCGCCCCCTGTACCAACGCCCGGCTCATCTCCAATGCCAGCAACGGCCTTTCGGGCATGCTTACCTCCCGCCCAACGCGGCGATCACGCGCTCCATCTCCATCGCCCGGGAGCCCTTGACCAGGACGACATCCCCCGGCTGCAGCTGTTCCAGCAGCCAGCACGCAGCATCCTCGTGGTCGCGTGCCTCGTAGACCCGCTCCCGATCCAGTCCGTAGGCCATTGCTTCCTCGGCGATCCAGCGGCTGCGCGCTCCCAGCACGACCAGGAGTTCCACCACGCCCGCAGCAAGTCGGCCGACCTCGCGGTGTCCTTCCTCCTCGTAGGAGCCGAGTTCCAGCATATCGCCGAGCACGGCGATGTGCCGGCCGGGCAGTTCGGCCAACAGCTCCAGAGCTGCACGGCACGAGAAGGGGCTTGCATTGTAGGTATCGTCCAGCAAAAGCGACCCGCGTGGCCCGGCGCTCGGGAGCAGACGCAGGCGGGCGGCGGGGTCCAGGAGGCCGGCCTCGATCGCTTCCCATGCAAGCCCCAGCCGCCGGCCCAACGCGACTGCGGGGAGCGCGCTGTAGATGCTGTGCCGGCCCACGAGGCTGCAGCGCAAGAACCGCTCCTCTCCGTCCGCCTGCACGCCGAACTCGATCCCCTCCAGCCCCAGGCTACGGACCTCGGTCGCCCGGATGTGACAGTCGGCGCGCACGCCAAAGTACTGCACGGGCGCACGGGTGACCTCGGCCATGCCGCGCACGAGCGGCTCGTCCCCGTTGAGCAGGGCCAGGCCGTCCGGCGGCAGCGAGGCCGGGAGCTCCGCCTTGGCCTGAGCGATGCGCTCCAGCGTCCCCATACGTTCCAGATGCGAATGCGAAACGTTCGTCACCACCCCGATGTGCGGCCGAGCGATCTGGGCCAGGAGGCGGATCTCCCCGGGGCCATAAGTCCCCATCTCAAGCACCACGACCTCGTGTTCCGGACGGAGGCTGAGCATGGTGAGCGGAAGGCCGATCTCGTTGTTGTAGCTGGCCACGCTCTTGAGCGTCCGGAAACCGCGCGACAGGACCGCGGCGATCGCCTCCTTTGTGGTGCTCTTGCCGACGCTGCCGGTGACCCCGATGACCACCGGGTGAAACCGCTCGCGGTGACGCGCTGCCAGCCGCTGCAGGGCCTCCAGCGTGTTCGACACCCGAACCACGGCTCCGCGGGCATGCTCGGGACCTGTCCGCTGCCACGAGGTGCCCTGCCAGCTGTAGGCCTCCAGGCCGAGCTGCATGCAGCGTTCCACCGGGAAACGGTCCGCGCGTGCGACCACGGCGGGGCAACCCTTTGCCAGGGCTTCCTCGATGAAATCGTGGCCGTCGCGATGCTCACCGGGGAGGGCAAAAAAGAGCTCGCCCGGCTGACAGCGGCGGGAATCGATCGCCACGCCACAAAAGGGCAGTGCCGGGCCCGGAGTCCATTCGGCCGGCACGGGGCCATAGCACAGGAGCAGATCCTCCAGCGAAAAC
>JBMFPK010000182.1:0-5419 GCA_049969155.1 Chloroflexia bacterium
GAAGGAACCCCTGCAGAAGAGCCAGTGGTCCCCCGCGTGGAGCGGCTCACGGAGGTGCGGGAGGTGCAACGGCTCGTGCCCGGTAAGACGCAGGCGAGCCTGGTGTGGGGTGTCCCGGGGCCGGCGCGCCGCGATCCGGACTATTACGCTGCCCTCCTCGCCAACACGATCCTCGGCGAGCTGGGGATGATGGGACGGCTGGGTGAAACGGTGCGCGATGCGCAGGGGCTCGCATACGGGGTGCGCAGCGTGCTCGAAGCCGGGGTAGGGGCAGGACCCTGGCTCGTACACGCCGGGGTCGCCCCCCAAAACGTCGAGCGCGCCCGGGAAGCGATCGTCCGTGTGATCGAGGGCCTGCTGAACCGAGACCCGGAAGAGGCGGAGCTCGCCGATGCGCGCGCCTACCGGGTCGGGCAGCTTGCGCTGCGCCTGGAAACGAACGACGGGGTAGCCGCAACCCTGTTGCAGATGGAACGATACGATCTGGGCCTGGACTACCTGGAGCGGTTCCCTGCCCTGCTGGAGGAGGTTACCCCGGAGCAGGTGCGCCGCGCCGCCGCCCGCTATCTTTCCACAAGCGCATACGCGGTAGCGATCGCCCTGCCGGGAAAGGAGGGAGCGTCAACGTGGAACGTTGAGCGTTGAGGGCGCCGTGGGGGGCAGGAGGGGAGAACATGGTGGGATTGGGGAAGTAGTTGACAGTCCGTGGAAGGTTTGTTATATTCTTGGGAGAAGGGGAAGGTGCTCCGATCGAAGGAGGGAGACGATGGAGCGATGGCGTCATCTGGTCTGGATTCTGGTACCGGCCCTCTTCCTGGCCGGGCTTGGGGTCTCCCGAGGCTGGACCGTGACACAGCCCCAGACCCCATCGCCGCGGCCGATCCTTGTGGTCACCCCGACCCCCGAGCCCAGCCCGACACCGCTGCCGACGGCGACACCTGCCCCTGTGGTCGTCTATGTCAGCGGTGCGGTCGTGCGTCCCGGGGTATACGCCCTGCCCGCAGGAGCCCGCGTGGCCGATGCCCTCGCCGCAGCAGGCGGGGCAACCGCCGAGGCCGACCTGGTTCACCTCAACCTGGCCCGACGCCTTCATGACGAGGAACAGGTCTACGTCCCGCGCAAGGGCGAGCCGACACCCGTGTGGCCCACAGGGGCACCTTCGTCCGGCGGCGGAGGCAGAAGCAAGGTCAACATCAACACGGCCGGAGTGGCCGAACTGGACACGCTGCCAGGCATCGGCCCGGGGTACGCGCAGCGCATCGTCGACTACCGGCAACAGCATGGCCCCTTCCGCACGATCGAGGACCTCCAGAAGGTGCCCGGGATCGGCCCGGCGACGTTCGCGCGTATCCGGGACCTCATCACCGTAGAATAATACTTGACAAAAACGCTCATTAATTGTACGATTGAGGCGAGAGATTCCTCGGAGGCGGACCATGCGGATCTCCACGCGCGGTCGGTATGCGCTGCGCGCCATGGTCGACCTGGCGCGGCACGAGGCAGAAGGTCCTGTGCCACGGGGCGCCATCGCGGAGCGTGAGAGGATCCCGGCCCTCTACCTGGCGCGTCTCCTTGCGCAGCTGGTGCGTGCCGAGCTGATCCGGGCGGAGCGCGGGCCGGGTGGAGGGTACCGGCTGGCGCGCCCGGCAGCCGAAATCCGCGCTCTGGACATCCTACGCGCCGTGGAGCCGCTGGACCCCACGCCGTGTCGGCCGGCGAGCGGCGGAAAGCCCTGTCCCCGGCTGCCCAGCTGTCCGAGCGGTTACCTGTGGCAGCAGGTAGGCCAGGCGATATCCGAGGTGCTCGAACGGGTGACCCTGCAGGACCTTTGCGCGGAGACGCTTCCCCGTCCGAGTGCCCGAGTCTGAGAGGAGGTTTCCCCGATGCCCCCGATTTACCCTGACATCACCGCGACCATCGGCCGTACGCCGCTCGTGCGCCTGAACCGCGTGACCGCGGGGCTCCGCGCGACGGTGCTGGCCAAGCTGGAGTCGTTCAATCCCTGCTCCAGCGTCAAGGATCGGATCGGGCTGAGCATGATCGAGGCCGCGGAGGCGGCCGGACGGATCGGCCCGGACACGATCCTTCTCGAGCCGACCAGCGGAAACACGGGCATCGCCCTCGCCATGGTGTGTGCCGCACGGGGATATCGCCTCGTCCTCACGATGCCCGAGACCATGAGCCTGGAGCGGCGGAAACTGCTCCGTGCCCTGGGCGCGGAACTGATCCTGACTCCAGGGACGGAAGGGATGGCCGGCGCGGTGCGCCGGGCCGAGGAGCTCGCGGCCGAGGACCCCCGCTACCTGATCCTGCACCAGTTTCGCAATCCAGCGAACCCGGAGGTGCACCGGCGCACGACCGCGGAGGAAATCTGGCACGACACAGAAGGTACGGTGGACATCCTGGTCGCGGGGGTGGGGACCGGGGGCACGATCACCGGCGTCGCGGAGGTCCTCAAGGCGCGTAAGCCCTCGTTCCGCGCGATCGCTGTCGAACCGGCCCGTTCCCCGGTCCTTTCGGGGGGCCGGCCGGGGCGGCACCAGATCCAGGGCATTGGAGCGGGTTTTGTGCCCGAGGTGCTACGGCTCGATTTGGTGGACGAGATCATCCAAGTGCAGGACGAGGACGCCAAGGAGACCGCGCGCCGGCTGGCACGTTGCGAGGGGATCCTGTGCGGGATCTCCTCGGGAGCTGCGGCGTGGGCCGCACTACAGGTGGCCGGTCGGCCGGAAAACGCCGGCAAGACGATCGTGGTGGTGTTGCCCGATACCGGAGAGCGCTACCTGAGTACCGACCTGTTCGAGGTCGCTGAGGAAAGCGCCAACGGAACGCCGTAGCCGTTGGGGAGGACTGCGGTGCTGCGTACACTCCGAGAGGACATTTCTGCCGTATTCGCGAAGGATCCTGCGGCTCGGACGATCTGGGAGGTCCTGTTCTGCTATCCCGGCCTCCATGCATTGTGGTTGCACCGGCTGGCGCACTTTTTGTGGACCCGTGGGTTCAAATTCCTGGGACGCCTTGTTTCCCACCTGAACCGTTTCCTCACCGGCATCGAAATTCACCCGGGCGCTCGCATCGGGCGGCGCTGCTTCATCGACCATGGGATGGGCGTGGTCATCGGGGAGACGGCGGAACTGGGCGACGACGTCCTGCTCTACCAGGGTGTCGTGCTAGGGGGCACAAGCCTGCAGAAGACCAAGCGCCACCCGACCATCGGGAACCGTGTGGTGATCGGGGCGGGGGCGATCGTGCTGGGCCCCATCACGGTGGGGGATGATGCCCGGATCGGGGCCGGTTCCGTGGTCATCAAGCCGGTACCGCCGGGCGCGACGGTCGTCGGCGTGCCGGCGCGGCTTGCCGGTCCCCGGGAACCTTCCGATGTGGCCGCGCTCGAGCACGGACAGCTGCCGGACCCCGTGGTCCAGGCGCTCAGCCAGGTCCTGGAGCGGTACACGCAGCTGGAGAGCCGGGTGCGCGCGCTCGAGGATGTGCACCGAGCGCAACCCCCTGTGCACCCGCGCCACTCTCCGGAAGAAGTGCGCGAACGCGCGCTGGAGGCCCTGCAGCAAGTGCTCGACCCGGAGGCCGGCCTGAACCTCGTCGAGATGGGGTTGATCCGCAACGTCATCGTGGAAGGGTCCCGGGCCGAAGTGCATATGCTCCTTACCAGCCCGAATTGCCCCTTCGTCGGCTACCTGACCGAACAGGTGCGTCAGGCGTTGCGCGGCCTGGACGGCATCGAGACGGTAGAGGTCTGCTTGCTGGACGAGCGATGGGAGTGGCCGGAGAGATCCCCGTCCTGATCGACAGGGCCGCTTCCTTGGGGCAACCGCGCGTCGACTCCCGGGGTGCCTCCGGCGAAACAGGGGTTCCCATCCTAGTTTGGAACTCGGGCGGTTTCCATCGCCGCGGTCGATCCCTGGTCCTCGTAGCAATCCCGCTGGTGGATCGCCTGCCGGATCTCGCCTGCGAGGGCCATTTGTCCTTCCTCCCTCCCTATGTTATACTGCCACACCACAGCCCTGCAGGAGGGATCGATGCGCTACGAGGAAGTGGCCGGCCTTTTACTTCGCGCGGCCCACCAGACGGGTTTGCACCTCTACGCGATCCACAGCACCCTGGAGACCGCGGAGCTGGACCGCCGGTTCAGCGTACGTTGCCTCCCGGAAAAGTGGCCCAAAGAACTCCGTCTCGTGGCCGAGCTTTCTTTCGAATGGGACAGCGCGCTCACCAGCTATACCATTATGGGGACAGATCGGCTCTGTTCCCTGTACCACCCCTTGACCGAGCAGTGCCCCCATCAAGACGGATGGGCAATGCCGAGCATCGACCTTACCGCTGTCTTTGAACTGCCTGTGGAACGTGCGCAAGAAGTCCCTGTGGGTGCTCCGCTCGGGCGCCTCGGGCTGCGGGTTCAGCGGTTGCTGATCGAGGCGGGCGTGAGCGGGGAATTGCTGCCGCCGGTTTTCGAGGTGGTGGTGCAGGAAAAGGGCACCCTGGAGGTGAGATCCTGGCACCAGCCGGTGCGATGGCACCTCGGCGATGACCTGCTCGAGGACAGCGAAGAGCTCGGCAGTGCGCTGGAAGGAATCTGCCACCAGATCTACCAGGGACTTCAGCGGCTTCGGGAATCGCTCGTCGAATCGGAAGCGCACACGGAGGAAGCATAGCCCCACAACGGCTGCCTGGCTTCCCCTCTTCTTGCAGATCGGAAGATGCCGCCCTAAGGGGGCGGCATCTTCTTTCGCCGTTGCTTGGAGAGAGGCGAAGGAAAACTGCCTACGGCCGGTGGGCGGGGAAAGACCACTCCCAGCAGTTCCAGGTGAATGGCTCGGTAGGGTTCAGCCGGAGGTTGTGCAGGGCAGGATGGGCCGCAAAGACCTCCAGCTGATTGAAGAGGGGCAACGAGGGGACATCCGCGGTAAACTGCTGCTGGACCACGCGGTAGAGGGCTTTGCGGTCCTCTCGCTTCAGTTTCCGATCCAGCTGCGCGAGGGCGGACGTAGCCGTGCCGTTGCACCAGCCCATATAGTTCTGCCCGGACCAACCGTTTGCCTCGGAAGGGATCTGGTCACAAGCGTAGTTGGCCCAGCCGTCCGGCTCCAGCCCGGGGACCCAGGCAAAAGCAATCAGGTCAAAGGCACGGCGTGTGAGCGGGCTCTGCTCGCCGTACCAGGTCTCCTCGGGAACCCGCACGATCTTGATCTCCATCCCCAGAGCGGCCATATCGGCACGGAGCCGTTCGGCGATCCGCTCGCGCTGCGGCTGGCCCGCCACGATGTACAGGTTCAGGCTCAGGCGGTTCCCGTCCTTGTAACGGAACCCATCATCGGCAAGGACCCACCCCGCTTCCTCGAGCAGCTCCGCGGCCCGCGTCGGGTCGTACGTGTAGATTGTCAGCGCCTCGTCCCCCGCATAG
>JBMFPK010000183.1:0-5413 GCA_049969155.1 Chloroflexia bacterium
AGTGTTTGCACCATGGCCGGTTTTCTGCTATAATGGCAACTGTCGGGGCGTAGCGCAGCCTGGTAGCGCACCTGAATGGGGTTCAGGTGGTCGCCCGTTCAAATCGGGCCGCCCCGACCTCATCGTTCGAGACGCACAGGGACGCTGGGTCTCTGTGCCCAAGCATCGGAGGTGGGGCCCGTGGGACCGACAAGGGTCATCATCGCAGACGATGAGTCGATCATCCGCATGGACCTGAAGGAGATGCTGACCCATCTCGGCTACCTCGTGGTCGGCGAGGCTGGGGATGGGATGAGCGCTGTGCATATGGCCCGAGAGCTGCGGCCGGACCTGGTCATCATGGACATCAAGATGCCCGGCTTGGACGGTCTGAGCGCGGCCAAGATACTGACCGAGGAGCAGATTGCACCGGTCTTGCTCCTGACCGCCTACAGCCAGCGGGAGCTGATCGAGGGCGCCAGGGAAGCCGGCGTGGTCGCCTACCTGGTGAAGCCGTTCCGGGAAGCTGAGCTGGTCCCAGCGATCGAGATTGCCTTGGCCCGTTTTCGCGAGTTTCAGCAGTTGCGTAAAGAGGTCGCGGACCTGCGGGATGCCCTGGAGACGCGAAAGCTGGTCGAGCGAGCAAAGGGGATCCTGATGCAGACCCAGGGGCTCACCGAGGCTGAGGCGTTCCGCAAGATCCAGCAGCTCAGCATGAACACGCGCAAGCCGATGCGCGAAATCGCTTCCGCGATCCTCTTGGCTCACGAAGCCCAGTCCTAGCAGCCCCGGCTCGCTGGAAGGAGGGGGTGGTGTGACCGTTCCACAGGGCAGACCGCAGCCCTGGAAGATCGCCCTGCTCGCCGCTTGCGGACTGCTGTTGCTTGTGGGCCTGAACCTGGGCACGGAAGAAGTCTACCATCGCTACTTGCATCGCCCCGTCTCGCCGACGCGTGTGACAGGTTCCCCCCTTCCGCTTCCCTCCCCATCGTTATCACTTCCCACTCCCGTCCCCTCACCTACACCTCTGGCGAAGCCGCCGGATGGACAATGGGAGCTGCTCGTCCGCAGGCTTTTCTTCCATGAGCTCCTGCTCAAGGCGTCTCAGGAGCTCCTGCGCGCAGAGACGTATGTGGCGTCTGGCGAACTCAAACAGGCGGAGCGGGAATTGATCGCAGTGGAGGCAACGTTGGAACAGGCCTCGCAGTACGCCGATGAATCACTGGCTGGCCCCGTTCAGGACCTGCAGCGGGACCTCTCCCGGCTCCGGGAAGACCTCTACCTGCGGCCTGAGCGCTTGCGGGAAGGGATGCTACGCCTTTGGCAGCGCCTCGACGCGCTGATCGGACAGTAGGCTGGACGTCAGTACTGTCCCAGACTGCCCTCGCGGCGCGCGCGGCGGAGCGCCTCCTGAAAGGCCAGCAACCCCCCGGGGAAAAGAAGGAGCACGAAAAGCGCCAGAGCCCTTAGCTCGGCGCTGACCTGTGAAGGAGTAGCGCCCTGGAGCAGAGCGAGCCGCATCGCGCGCAGGGCGTGCGTCATGGGGAGGAAAGAGGCCAGCGCCCTCAGGGGACGCGGAAGGAGAGCGACCGGATAGTAGACGCCACTCAGAAGGGTCGAGAGAGCCGTCAGCGCCATCCCGATCGGATCGCCCCGTTTCGTGACCAGGATAAAGCCGGCGGAAAGGATGCCCAGGCCGGAAAAAGCCAGGATGCTCAAGAGCAACGTGAGCAGCGCCGTGCCAACGTGAACGGGACCGACCGGCGCTCCGAAGAGTATCGCCCCAGTGGCCAAGTAGAGCAGTACCTGCAGCGAAGCCAGGGCAAAACTCCACAGCGCCGACATAAACAGGATGTGGCCCACCGAGGTCGGTGTCAGGAGCATCGCTTCGAGCGTCCCCTGCATCTGCCCGCCGCGGATCGCTTCCGAGAAAGAGAAGAGGCCCGCGGATTGGTACGCGGAGTAGGCGATGCCGATCAGTACAAAGGCGAAGTAGTCGCCTCCGTACTCGGAAAGCACAGGGGAGGCCGCGCCCCCCAGGAGCCGCGCGACAAAGTAGAAAGCGGTGACCGAAAAGAGGATTCCCGCGATCTGCAGCACCGTCGCAAGGCGATAGCTCAGCTGGAGCAGGAGGTCACGGCGCAAGAAAGCCGCCGTGCGAACCGATAGCGCACTCCACGAGGGAGGGGCAGATGCGGCGGGCCTTCGGCGACCCTCGGAAGCGGGACCCACCGGAGGAACCGAGATCAGGGGCAGCGGCCCATCGAGCGCTTCCCGCGTGTACCGTTCGAACGCTTCCTCCAGAGAGGCCTCTTCCAGGGCGGCGTCGATCACCCGCAACCCCGAGGCGTGGGCCCGTGCCAGGAGTTCGTCCAGCGGCACATCTGCGGGCAACTCGACCTCGAGCCAGAGTCCCTCGTTTTCCTGGACGGCGCGCGCATGCCAGGGCCAGTCGGTCCAGGGCTGGGATCCGCCTTCGGGACGGCAGGCCACCCGCAGGCAGTAGCGTCGCTCCCTCGAGACGGTGCGCTGCAGCTCCGAGACAGGTGCCACGGCCCGCAGACGGCCCCGATGCAGAATGGCGACCCGGTGGCAGAGCGATTCGGCCTCCTCCAGACGATGTGTGACCAGGAAGAGGGTCTTGCCGGAGGCGGCCAGGCGCCGGAGCAGGGCGTGCACGCTGGCCGTGGCTGCGGGGTCCAGACTGCGCGTCGGCTCATCCAGGAAGAGGACAACAGGATCGTGTAGCAGAGCACGCGCTACGTCGAGTCGCCTCCGCGCCCCGGCCGAGAGACGGTCGAACCGCTCCTCGAGCCAATCCCCGAGATCGAGCGCTTCTGCCAGTTCCTCGATCCGTCGCTCGGCCGACGTCCGCCGCAGCCCGTGGAGCGCCGCGAAAAAGCGCAGGTTCTCGCGTGCGCTCAGCCGCCAATAGAAGCTGCGGTCTTCCCCCGAGGCTAGGCCAACTATCTGGCGGATCGCCCGGTCCTGTTTCAGGTCGTACCCCAAGACACTGGCGCGCCCCGAGGTCGGCTCGATCAGGGTGCACAGCATGCGCACCAAAGTTGTCTTGCCTGCCCCGTTGGGCCCGAGCAACCCGAAGATCTCCCCTTCCGCCACCTGGAAGGTCACCCGATCTACAGCAAGCGTCCCCTCTCCGTGGGCGAGAAAGAGCGGCGGCCGGCGCAACAGGGGAAAGCGCTTGGTCAGCTCGATCACATCGATCGCAGGGTCCAGCGGAGGCCTCCCACCTTCTAGACCGCCTCTACTGGAGCTGGGCGATTTCGGCTTCCTCGATGATCGGCATAAAACGCGATAGCTCCACCATCTTGAAGATCTTGCGGTGGTGCGGACTCACGTTCACCGCGTACACACGGTGGCCGCGCTTGCGGGCCGACACGATGAACTTCAGCAGCCCCGAAATGCCCGCGGAGTTGATGAATGCCACCTGACCGAAGTCGAGTACCGTGATCTTGCGGCTGCGTCCGCAGAATTCCTCGATCTCCTGGGCCGAGACCGCATCGATGCTCGGAGTCCGAATGTGGACGATGGCTACAGGGCCGCGATCTTCCATCTCGATCATGGGATCGGCCTCCTCGTCTGTTCCTCGCGCGGGTTGATGTGCAGCCACATGGTGAACACGTTCCCTTCCTCGCTGCTGCTGAATTCGGCGCGGTCGACCAGCTGGTGGATCAGGTAGAGCCCAAGCCCGCGCAATTCCCCTTGCTCGATCGCCTCCTCGGTGATGCCATATGTCCGCACGGGAGGCGGCCCGCTCCATTCCCCCTGGTCGATCACCCGCACGACGAGATGCTCGGCTTCCAGGGAGAAGATGATGCCGACATGGACCTCCTGTTGCAGTCGGTTGCCGTGCTCGATGGCGTTTGTGACCGCTTCGCTTACGGCGAGGGTCAGGTCGGCGAGTTTTTCCTCCGTGAAACCCATCTGGCGCCCGATTTCCTGGGCAGCTGCGCGCACCACCCGCTCAAAGACCAGGTCGGAGGGGATGCTCATTTCCACCTGGTTGGCAGGTCCGGCACGGTTCCTCGCTAGTCCTCTTCCCTCGTCCATCGCCCCGTACCTCCTTACATGTCAATAGCCGAGCACACTGGTGGTTGCTCGAAGCAGGCGATCGTATTGCTGCAAGTAGGCCATACCGACGGTGCTGTTTCCCAGCTGCAGGTGGCAGGCCCCCAGATAGTACAAGGCCTGGGCATGGTGGGGATTCGCGCGGACGACCCATTCGAAGCAGGGTACGGCCCGTGCCGGGTCGCCGGCCTCCTTGTAGGCCAGTCCCAAGAGGTAGTGGGTTTCGATGTCGTCGGGCCAATGGCGCAGCACGATCTGGAACTCCTGTACCGCCTGTCGATACCTTCCACGCTTCAGGTGGATGACGCCGATGTCGTAGCGCAGACTGACCAGCTGGGGAGCCAGGGCCAACGCCTTCTTCCACGCTGCGAGAGCCTGCGGTTCGTTGTTCAACGCCATGTAGACCCGTCCCAGCAGGTAGTAGATCTGTGGGTTCCGCGGATCCAGTTGCACGGCGCGCAGCAGGCATCGGAGCGCGCGGTCGAACCGTCCCAGGATCGCCAACACCTTGCCCAGTTCGTGGAAAGCGTCCGCCGAGTTCGGGTAGCGCTTCGCGCACCCGTAGAGGATCCGGTAGGACACCTGCGGCTGCTTGAGCAGGCGAAAGATGTGGCTCATCTTGATGCAGGCAGCGACATATTCGGGCGCTTCCGGGGGGATCTGACGGTACTCCTCGAGAGCTTCCTTCCAGCGCTTCTGGCGTGCCAGTAGGTTCCCCAGGAGGTACCGTGCCTGCCATTCGTCCGGTTTCCACTGCAGGAGCGCCCGATAGATCCGTTCGGCCTCCTCCGTATACCCTTGCGACTTTAGATCGGCGCTCAGTCGGTAGTACCATTCGACCGCTTCCTGCTCCGAGACGGCGGTGAGCCGGTCGGTCGCGCCCTCATCCATCTTGAAGGTGGGTTCGATGCGCAGCGCCTCGGCGAAGCACTTCTGTGCGAGTTCGTAGGCCCCGTGGGCCTGGTGCATCAGCCCGATGTAGTAGAGCGGCTCGGCCGCGTCCGGCCGGCAATCGTGCGCCGCGGTATAGAAGATGTAAGCAGCCCCGGGGTTGTCCATCGCCTGGTAGCAACGCCCGAGCGCGAATTTCGCTTCGTAGAGGTCCGGATTGTGTTTGAGCGCTTCCTTGAATGCGTTGACGGCTTTCTCGACCATACCCTGGGCCGCCAGAGACACTCCGATGTTGTAATGCGCCTCGGCCATCGTGGGGTCGGTCTGCACGGCGTTCAGGTATTCCCGCAGCGCTCCTTCCCAGTCGTTCTGGAAGGCCAGGGCATTTCCGATGTACAGGTTGATGATCGCCCGATCGCGGTCCGTGACGTTTTCATCCAGTGCCCCGCCATCT
>JBMFPK010000184.1:0-5386 GCA_049969155.1 Chloroflexia bacterium
GGCGCCTGCCGCGCCGAGGCCGCCGTTCCCCCTGGGGGGATCGCCCCCACTTTTTCCTCAGCGATCGCGACCAGGGTCTCCCCCAGGTAGGCCTGATGGTCCAGCGAGATGGGGGTCAATAGCGTGAGCACAGGCTGAAGGGCTTGGGTGGCATCCGTCTTCCCGCCCATCCCGGCCTCGACCACCGCCAGTTCCACGCCCTGACGCGCAAAATGGTACATCGCGAGCGCCGTGAGCCCCTCGAAGAGCGTCACCGGGCCGATTTCCCACTTCAGGCTCTCCTCCAATGCCGGGAGGAGCAAGCCAAGTCCTGCGGCAAAGTCGCCCCGTGCGATCAGCTGTCCCCCGACACGGATGCGCTCCCGCGGCGTGTGCAAGTGGGGAGAGGTGTAGAGGCCCGTGCGGTACCCCGCAGCGCGCATCACCGCCTCGAGCATGGCAGCAGTCGAGCCTTTCCCTTTGGTGCCGATCACGCGGACGATGGCCAGCCGCCTGTCCGGCGCACCCCACCGATCCAGGAGGCGGCGTGTGCGCATCGGGCTGTAGCGCGCGTGATGTGCGACAGCCTCCTTGCTGCGGATGTAGCGCGAAAGGTAGCGCTCCAACTCGAAGCTCAGGCTCCGCAGATCCTGTGCGGATCTGCTCGCGCCATTAGAGGACAGCATACCGTTCGCCGACCACCCGGGCTCCACCCAGCGGCCATACCTCACCCACTGCGCCGCTCAGCGTTTGCCCGATCGGTTCGCCCTTGCGAAGGATGTAGAAGGGGACGTGTTGCGCCAGCAGCTCGGCCTGCACGGCCTCCAGCTGCTGCCATCCTCCAAAGGTCGCCCCGTCCACCAGCACCGCAACGGCGTGCACTCCCCGGTAGAGGAGGTCGCGCAACCCGATCCGCACCCACTGCGGGTCCGTGGAACAGGTCAACACGATCAGGCTCGTGTGGCGGCTGAAGCGGCTCCCCTCCGCAGCCAGTACCTCTGCCAGCGGGGTCGTCCCGTGGGCACGCAGAATGGCCAGGCTCTCTAGAAAGCGGAAGAACTGTCGCGGTTCCCGTTCCGGGGGGATGACCTCCCGGTACTGCCCCCACGCGATCAGTCCCGTGTTCCGCCGCTGCTGAAGGATGAAATGCCCTCCCAACGAAGCTGCTGCGGTGACCAGATACTCCTCCGTCGACTCGGACGTGCGGACCTCCTGGCCGATGTCCGGAGGGGGTGCGCCTCGCCACGCCTCGCTCCGCTGCACGCTGCGCTCCAGATCCAGGACGATCCAGACGTCCGCGGTGGGGTCCAACTCGAACTCTTTCACCATCAGTCGCTGGTGGCGCGCGGTGGACCGCCAATGGATCCGGTTATAGCTGTCGCCCGGGGCGTACTCGCGGACCTCGGAGACGTTGGGGGTGATCTGATGCGTGCGTCGCCGGGTCGCCGTGCCACCGGGAAGCTCCGCGGGCGCCAGGTAGAAGCCGTAGATCGGCTCCGTTGCCGGATACACCACCACTTCCGTCGTCGTATCGAGGCGCTGGCGGAGGAGAAAGAGTCCGAGGGGGTCGCCGGTGGACATCCAGATGGGGCCAAACGTATACTTGCCCCGCAGGCGGCAGATCGTCCGCGTCCAGAGGCGCCGTCGCTCCCCCGGGGGAACGCTGGTGACGAAACGGCTTACGTGGCCTGGAAAGTCATGGCGATCCTCCACCTCCACCCAGAGCTTGGGCCAGCGGCTGCGGTTGTGCACGACCAGGCGTTCCTCGATCTCCTTGCCCACCTGGGCCCGCGTGGTGCGCAGCTCCCGCCAGGCAGTCAGCCCGCTGCGGTTCAGCTGCGCCCAAAGGTAGCAGACCAGCAGAAGCGCGGCCAGCAGGTAGAAGAGGTGGAAGAGGACCGGGTTTCCCGTGCCCTGAGCCATGAAAAAGATCGCCACCGTGAACAGGAACAGCAGAAGCGCCCGCATCCTATTCCTTGGCCTCCAACGGCACGCTGATGATCACCGCGGTACCCTTCCCTGGCACGGAGCGGATCTCCGTGCGCCCGCCGATCAGACGGGCACGCTCTTCCATGTTCAGCAAGCCGAAGCTCCCGCGCTTCTCGTAGCTGGCCCGTACCGCCTCGACATCGAACCCCATGCCGTCGTCCTGCACCGCGGCAACCAGGTTGTTCCCATGCCGAGCGAGGCGCATCCAGATGTTCTTGGCCTTGGCGTGCTTGCGCGCGTTGTTCACCGCCTCCTGCATGATGGTGAAAACGGTGGCCTCGACCTTCGGGTCCAGACGCTGGTCGAAACCGCCGGTATCGAGATGCACCTGCACCCCTTCGGAGGCCGGGAAGCGCTGCACGTACTGCTCGAGCGTAGGAACCAGTCCCTGCGTCTCCAGGATCACCGGCCGTAGCTCGAAGAGCATCGTGCGGATGTCCCAGGAGGTCCTGCGCGCGAGTTGCTCCAGGTTGTCCAGTTCCGCAAGCGCCTTCTTCGGGTCCTCTCCAAGCAGGCGCCGGATGTACTCGACGTTCATCGTGATCGCCGCCAGCGCCTGTGCGGGGCCATCGTGGAGGTCCCGGGACAGCTCCTTGCGCACGTTTTCCTCTGCCCGCACGATCTTGTCCCGTTCTTCTCTCAGGTCCTGGTAGAGCTGCGCGTTCTGAATGGCAATGGTGGCAAAGTGGGCCAGGGCCACCAGCTGCTCGAGATCCGCGCGCGAGTAGGCCTGCTCGTTCATCGAGCCGAGGACGATGGCCCCGTAGTTGCGCAGACCCGCACGCAGCGGCACGCACATCCCGGATCGGCAGCGCTGCAGCGCCATCACCTGACAGAGCTCGGCATCGCGGCCCAAGTGTTCGAGCAGCACCGGCTCCGCGGTCGCCAGGCAGTTCGAGAGGGTACCGCCCACAAGATAGATACGCGTGTCGTTGTCCGCCACGCGCATGCCGGACGACGCGGCGATCGACAGTTCGTCCTTGCCGCCGGTTAGCAGCACAACCCCCACCGAAAAGTCGAGCAGTCGGCGGCACTCCTGAAGGATCCCCTCCAGCACTTTCTGGTAACTGAGGCTCACGCTCAACGTATGGGACATCTCGTAGAAGGCGCGTGCCCGCTTGGTAGCGCGGAGCAACCGGCTGCGCAGTTCCTCCACCTGCAGCTGCAGGTTGCGCAGCTGCTCCTCGGCCGGCCGGCCCACCTGTTCCGCAAGCAGCCCCCCCAACACCCCGATCGTCAGGATCGCTGCTCCAAACAGGCCAGCGCGCAGCGGTTCGACCCGCACCCCGGAGCTTAACTGGTCCCGCATGACCAGCAGGCCGTACCCGAGAAGGGCCGCCAGGTTCAGCCCCAGCCCCGAGGCAAGGCCCAAGCGTAGACTGATCGCGGTTACCACGAAAAGAAGGTATGGCAGGAGGGGACTCTGGGTCGCACCGGTGAAAAAGAGCAACACCAGGCTCAGCCCGACATCCAAGGCCAGGGAGATCTGCGCGAGCGCCCGCAGTCCCCGACGTCGCCAGAGGAGCAGCCCCTCACAACCGATCAGCAGTATGTATCCGAGAAGCACGCGCACGAGCACATCGGGCCTTGGGGAAAGACTCGGGACCAACCGCAACAGCCCCAGCAACCCGATCGCCAGGATCAACCGGCTCTCCAGAAGGATCCAGTCCGCGCGGCCAGACGGCGGCCTCTCCACGGAGACGGCGATCTCCTCTTCTTCCATTTCCCTATCCTCTCCCAGCTTCGCTGCGCAACTGCTCCCACAACACCATCTGGCGCACGGCTCCTGCCGCGGCCACGAGCTCCTGCCACCGTACGGCGCGGGCCACAGCGTCCACGAGGCCACTGCGCTCCACAAGCCGACGGTGCAACAGGGCTTCCTGCTGGACGTGGCCCGCCAGCAGAGCGATGTCTTCCATCGTCGCGCCGTAGGCGAGCAGCGTACCGACGGCGCGTGCCAGCGGCAGTGCAGAGGCCGGCAGAAGCCCTTCGCTGGAACTGAGAAGCCCCATCGCTTCCAGTCGCGCTACCTGCTCCGGGGTCAACCCAGCTTCCTCCGCAAAGCGCGACCGGAACAGGCCCTCCGGTGGCGGGTTCCCAGGCACTGCGGCGCTCCTGCTGGCCGCCGATCCTCCCTCGCCTTCCTTCGGTCCAAATCCCATCTCCATCAACCGGCGACGGATGGCGGAAAGCGGCAGACCCTGCTCTTTCAACTGCCGGATGAGCCTCAGACGGTCCACGTACGACTCGTCGAATTCCCCGTACTTGGCGCGGCGAGGCGGTGCCGGCAAGAGGCCCTGTTCGATGTAGTAATGGATGGTCCGCACGGTCACTTCGCTCCGCCGGGCCAGCTCCCCGATGCGCATCGCGCCTCCTTCCTCTGGAAGGCCACAACGCGGCCGTCCAGCAGCTGCACCTCGCAAGACGCTGCAGCCGCCAGCTGCCGATCGTGGGTCACGAGAAGCACCGTCCTTCCCCCACGATGGACGGCTTCCAGCAGTTCGAGCACCTGTCGCCCGGACGCGCTGTCCAGGTTTCCCGTGGGCTCATCCGCAGCGATCAGGCAGGGATCGCGGACCAGGGCACGTGCCAGCGCCACGCGCTGCTGTTCGCCCCCGGAGAGCTGGGAGGGCAAATGGTGCGCGCGGTCGGCCAGGCCGACCTGTTCCAGCGCCTCCCAAGCCCTCTGCCGCCTGCGAGCAGCCGGTTCCGAAGGGTACAGCTCCAGGGGTAGCTGCACGTTCTCAAGGGCCGTAAGGGTCGGGATCAGCTGGAAGAACTGGAACACGATCCCCACATGGCGCCCCCGCCAGCGCGCCAGATCCTCCTCGCTCAGCCGGCTCAGACAGGAATCCCCCACCCAGACCTCGCCTGCCGAGGGACGATCAATACCGGTGACCAGGTTCAGGAGGGTTGTCTTGCCGCTGCCCGAGGGGCCGACGATCGTCACGAACGCCCCCTGTGGAAGGTCCAAACAGACGTCCTGCAGTGCGACGCAGGTCCCACCGCCTTGCTCGTAACGCTTTGTCACCCTGCTGAGGTGAATCCAACCGCGCTCCACCTGTCTCTCCAGCAACCCGCTCGCCCAGCATTATACGGTAAAGCAAGAGGCGCGTCAATCCGGCTTGGCAATCGCCGGATCCTGTGCTAGAATCGCCCCATCCCCGCCAGGGGAAAAACGTCCCCAAGGAGCATACGGTGGGCACCGGTGAAGCGTTCCTGCTCGGCATTGTTCAAGGTTTGACCGAGTTCCTCCCGATCAGCAGCAGCGGGCACCTGGTACTGCTCCCGGCCTGGCTGCACCGTCCCCCGCCACCGCTTGTCTTCGATACGACCGTCCACCTCGGGACACTGGTGGCCGTCCTGGCGGTCTTCTGGCGGGAGGTCGGGACGCTCGCCCTGGCCTGGTGGCGCGGGC
>JBMFPK010000185.1:0-5313 GCA_049969155.1 Chloroflexia bacterium
GTGATGCCTGTGTGAACCTGTGTAAGCAGGTCTTGGATTCCTCGCAGGAGGCCTCCGCCGGCGGCCCTACCTCGCTGACCCAGGTGCCCCCGCCGAAGGAGATCTTCCGGGCCTTGAACGACTATGTCGTGGGACAGGAGCGGGCAAAGAAGGTCCTGTCGGTCGCGGTCTATAACCACTACAAACGGGTGGCCGCCGGTGCGCGGGTGGACGACGTCGAGCTGCAGAAGAGCAACATCCTCCTGATCGGCCCGACCGGTTGCGGGAAGACGCTCCTGGCCCAGACGCTCGCGCGGATCCTGGACGTGCCCTTTTCCATTTCCGACGCTACCGCGCTCACCGAGGCCGGATACGTGGGGGAGGATGTGGAAATGATCCTCCTCCGCCTCCTTCAGGCCGCCGACTTTGACCTGGAGCGCGCACAACACGGCATCGTCTACATCGACGAGATCGACAAGATCGCCCGCAAGTCGGGCGACAACCCTTCCATCACCCGCGACGTGTCCGGGGAAGGGGTGCAGCAAGGCCTGCTGAAGATCATTGAGGGCGGTATCGTCAACGTGCCGCCCGTCCCCGGCCGCAAGCATCCACAACAGGAATTCATCCAGATGGACACGACAAACATCCTCTTCATCTGCGGAGGCGCGTTCGTCGGCCTGGACGAGATCGTCGCGGAGCGGGTGGGCGGCCGGCACGCCCTCGGCTTCCGCCGGGCGACGTCGCCCGAGGAGCGGGAAGCGGCGTCCAGCGAGCTCCTCCGCCAGGTGATCCCGGACGACCTCCTGAAGTTCGGCCTCATCCCCGAATTCATCGGCCGGCTGCCGGTGATCGCCACGCTCGACCCGCTGGACAAGGCAACGCTGATGCGCATCCTCACCGAACCGAAGAACGCCCTGGTCAAGCAGTACCAGAAGATGCTCGCTCTCGATAACGTGGAGCTGATCTTCACGACCGATGCGTTGGAAGCAGCAGCCGAGCGGGCGCTCCGCCAGAAGACGGGAGCCCGCGGTCTGCGCTCGGCTCTGGAGGACGTCCTCCTGGATGTGATGTACGAGGTTCCTTCACTGCCCCACGTCCGTCGGTGCATCGTGGACGGCGATGTCATCCGGGGTCTTGCCCGGCCGCGCCTGCTCCCCGCCGATGGCGAGGCGAGCCGGGAATCCGCCTAGAGGGGGCTATGGAACGCTACCGCATCCTGATCGCGGACGACGACCCGGATGTCGGGCGCTTGCTCCAGGCAAGCCTGGAGAACCCCGAGGATCTGCTCTTCGAAGTGGTGACCGTCGCCAACGGCTTGGAGGCCGTACGACGTTTCCACGACGAACCGTTCCACCTGGTCATCCTCGACGTGATGATGCCGTTCCTGGACGGCTTTATGGCCTGCCGCGCCATCCGCGAGGAATCCGACGTCCCCATCATCATCCTCACCGCGCGGGACGGCCCGGACGATGTCCTCCACGGCTTCGAGCTCGGCGCGGACGACTATGTTACCAAGCCGTTCCACATTCGGGAGCTCGAGGCGCGCGTGCGGGCAATCCTGCGTCGGGCAGAAGGCGGGCGTTTCCGACCCCGCACCCGCACCGCACGCGTGGGCGCGCTGCAGATCGAACCCCGTAGCCGTCGCGTGACCGTCGGGGATCAGGAAGTGCACCTGACCCCCATGGAATTCGAGCTCCTATACTTCCTCGCCTCGCATCCGGGCCAGGTATTCGATCGGGAGACGCTCTTCCGCGAGGTTTGGGGGCGCGAGTACGAATACGGGCGGACGACGAATCTGATCGACGTCTGCGTCCGCCGCATCCGGGAAAAGATCGAGCGGGACCCCTCGCAGCCGGAGTACCTGCGTACCGTGCGCGGCGTGGGGTACAAGGTCGAAGCCGGCTAACCGGCAGGGACTGGTCCGTCGCAAGGGGGTCCTGGTGCGCGTTCGCTGCCTGAGCCTTCAGGGGTTCAAGACCTTCGCCTCCAAGACCGTCTTTCATTTTGAACCAGGCATCACCGCCATCGTCGGCCCCAACGGATCGGGGAAGAGCAACCTCGCGGACGCGTTGCGTTGGGTGCTCGGGGAGCAGAGCTACGCTGCCCTGCGCAGCCGCCGGACGGAAGATGTCATCTTCAGCGGTAGCTCCTCCCGCGCTCCCGTCGGAATGGCCGAAGTATCCCTCCTCCTGGACAATTCGGACGGTTACCTCCCCGTCGATTTTACGGAAGTAGAGATCACCCGGCGGGCCTACCGTTCCGGCCTGAACGAGTATTTCCTGAACCGACGTCGGGTACGGCTCCAGGACATCGAAGAGGTGCTTGGCGGCCTCACCGCCTCCTATGTGGTGATCCATCAGGGACTCGTCGACGAGGCGCTCTCCCTGCGTCCCCGGGAACGCCGGCTCCTGCTGGAGGAAGCGGCCGAGGTGCGTCGCTACCATGAGCGTCGACAGAAGGCCGAGCAGCGCCTTTCGGAAACCGAGGCGAACATGGTGCGCATCGCCGATCTGCGCAACGAGCTGGTACCCCGGCTGCGGGTGCTCGAGCGGCAGTCGCAACAGGCACGGGAGCGGGCGCAGAGGGAGGCGGCCTTCCAGCAGGCCCTCCGCGCCTGGTACCGGTTGCAGTGGGAAGCGGCGTCGCACGCGCTGCACGAGGCGACACGGCAGGAGAACGCGGCGCGGGAGGCGCTGGAGGCTGCTCGCACGGCCTACACGGAGCAGACGGGGAAGCTGGAGCAACTTCGCGCGGCGGCGCAGGAGTTTTTCCGCCAGCAGGAGGAACGGCGCCAGAGGGAGGCGGCCCTTCGGCAACGGGAGGCCGAGCTCGCGCGCCTGCAGGCCCGGCTGGAGGGCGAACGACGTGCTCTCGAGCGGCAACTGGGCGAGCTGGTTGCGGAGCTGACACGCCTGCGGAGCGAGGCGGGTTCATACGAGGAGCGTCTGGGTTACCTTCGAGCGGAAAAAGAACAGCTCGCCGGGCGCCTCGAGGCGGTGCGGCAGGAGATGGAGCAGCAGGAAGCCGCGACGCGCAAGGCCCAGGAAGATTTGGCGGCCTGCGAAAGCGGTTACCATGACTTGGAGGAGCGCTTGAGAGAGGTCGCCCGGCGGCGCGCTGAGCTCGTGCAGCGCTCCGAGATCGTCCAGGCACGTCTCTTGGCGCTAGCGCAGGAGGAAGCGGAGCGGGAACGTGCCCTTCAGGAGATCGAGCAACGGGCTCTCGAAGCGGAGGCCGAACGGGACCGTCTCGATCCCGTGCTGCGGCACCTCGGCGCGCAGCGGGACGCTCTGGAGGCGGACCGCGCCGCCCAGACGGAACGGCTGCTCCGCGCACGAGATACGGCCCGGCAGGCTGCCCAGGCGCTGGCTGAGGCTCGCGTGCGGCGCGACGAAGCCCGCTTTCAGGTGGAGGCGCTCTCCCGGATGGCTTCCCCGGTGAACGGGCGGCCCTTTCTGGAAAAGTGGTGCCGGGAACGGGGCTTTTCCCCTCTCCTCTCGCTCTTGTCTCGTGTGCAGGTGCCGGAGGGGCTGGAAGCGGCCCTGGAGGCCGCCCTCGGGCCGGAGATGGCTCCGCTCCTGGCGGACTCGGCCGATGCCGGTATCGCCGCCCTGAGAGCGCTGCGAGAGGCGGGGGCCGGCCGCGCCTGGATCGTCCTGCCCGGCGGGACCCCTCCTCCCAGATCTGCATCTCCCCCCGCATTCTCCCTGCTCCTGGATCACCTGTCCTTTCCGGAGGAGGACCGTGCGGCTTGGACGGCGCTTCTCGGGGATGTCATCTTGGCGCCGGATCTGGAAGCCGCTTGGGAGCAGACCCGAAGCCTTCCGGAAGGGTGGCGGATCGCGACGCGCGACGGGGAACTCGTGACCGCCGGGGGCGCAATCGCCGGAGGACGCCTGCCTTCGCGCCCCTCCGCCTGGGTTCTGGAACGCGAGCGCGTTCGATGGGAAAAGGCCCTCGACGAGGCACAGGCGCAGCTTTCGGAGGCCGAGATGCGGTCGGCAAGGGCGGAAGCCGAGGTTGCGGAGGCGACGGAAAGCCTTGCTGCGGTGGAAAGCCGGCTGCGGTCTTTTTCCCGGGAACTCGAGGAGACCGCCGCGCGCGCCGAGACCTTGGAGCGCGAACTCGCCCGCTGGAAGGACGAAGCGGGTCGCCAGGGTGCCCGGCTGGAGGCCCTGCGCGCGGAGCGCGCTCAGCGCGAAGCGGAATACCAGGAACTGCGCGACCGCCTCGCCGACCTTGAAAGCGAGGAAGCTGCCCTCGAGGCCGCACGGTCCGAGCGGGCCGAGCAGACCCTTCGGGCGCGTGCGGAGCTGCGCAGGGCCCAGGATTCGCTCCAGGAGACGCGCACCATCTGGGCGGTGGCTCGCAAGGAGCAGGAGAACCTCCAGGCACTGGAGGAGATGCTGCGGCGCAACAGCGAGCAGGCCTCCCAGCAGCTCGCCGCACGGGAGACGCTCCGGCAACAGGTCCTCGCGCGGCTGGAGACCCTGAACGAACGCGCGGAGGCCCTCCGGCAGGAACTGACCCAGTTGGGTGTCGCGCTCGGACAGGTGGTCTGGGCTGCTTTGCCGACCGGGTTGGATCCAGAGGTGGTAGCGCAGCAGGAGGCCGAGGTGGCCCGGCTGCGCCAGCAACTTCTCGAAGCCGAGGCGGCTGTCCAACGCGCGGAGCTGGAGGTCCGCCTCCAGAGGGACCGCCTGCGGGAGGTCCTGCGTCGGGGGTTGGCCGACGTGGGCCCCGAGGCGAGCGCGTACGGACCCGCGAGCGAGGCCCTCCTGAACGCCCTCCTGGAAAAGCCCCCGGACTGGGCCCGTGCCCCCCTTCCGGAGAGCGTGACGTTGGAGGAGGTAGAGCGCCAGGTGGCGTTGTTGCGGGAAGAGATGCGACGCGTCGGCCCCGTCAATCCGCTTGCGGAGGAGGAGTACCGGCAGACGCAGGAAAGGTACGCTTTCCTCGGGCAGCAGCTCCAGGATCTACAGGACGCTGCCCGTTCGCTGCGGCAATTGATCGCCGAACTGGACCGCGCGATGGAGGAGCGTTTTCAGGAGACCTTCTCGGCCATCAACCGCGAGTTTCAGGCATATTTCGCGCGCCTCTTCGGGGGCGGGACTGCAAGCCTCCGACTCGTGCGGCTGGAAGAAGAAGACAGCACCAGCCTGGCCAGTCTAGGCGTCGAGATCGTGGCCCGGCCGCCCGGGAAGCGGGCGCATACCCTTTCCCTCCTCTCGGGAGGAGAGCGGGCGTTGACCTCAGCAGCCCTCCTGTTTGCCATCCTGAAGGTGAATCCTCGCCCCTTCTGCCTTCTGGACGAGGTGGACGCGATGCTCGACG
>JBMFPK010000186.1:0-5285 GCA_049969155.1 Chloroflexia bacterium
CTGGAGCACGTTCCGGTTCACCTGCCGATCTTCGCGCACATCCCCCTGTTTCCGCCGCACCCCCAGGGTGCCCGTGGCACGGCCGGGGAAACCAGCAGCCGCACCGTGCCTGTGGACAAACGCACACCGCCGTAGGCTGTGATCCTCGCACCGAGCGCGGCCACGAGAATCCCCGTAGCCCGCAGGAGGACTGCGGGCCCTCCTTGTGCCGCCGGGCCCGGTGTGTCCGGCCACGCCGACCGGGCGATGCTCAGGGGGGAAGGCGGCGACGGTCGGCGACAGCACGATCTTGCGCGAGCGGCCCCCCGAGCCCTTGCTCCCTTTTGGGATCGCCCTCTGATGCAGCCTCCTGCGGCCCCATCCGGCTACTAGCGCCCCCCGGCCGGCCGCCGCGCTCCTGCCTTGGGCCCGCATGCAAGGAGCGCCACAGCCGCTGCACCTCTTCCTGAAGTCGGCCGCACATCTGCCGCACCGCTTGGCGGCGGTCGCGCATCTGTTCCAGGAAAAGCGCACGCCCGATGGCGATCGTGCGGCGTACGTTGGAAATGGCCATCGGATACACGGGCAGGACCCTGCCGGTCAGGTGCTGGTATTTCCAGCACAGAAGGAGAAAACCTCCGAGGAACGGATGGATGCGCGTTTCCGGGTCGGGGGGTTTGCTGCTATCCTCCGGGAAGACGACGAGGTTCTTGCCCGCGGCGAGCAGGGCAAGGCTCTGGCGAAAGGCGGAGAAATAGCGGCCGCGGTTTCGGTCTACCGGGATGCAGTCGAGGCCCTTGAGGAGAGCCACGGCGACGCGCGAAAGGGCGTGCGAAACTGCCATGCCGATGCGCCCCTTCAGGTTCAGTTGGGGCAGGACAAAGTCGTAGTAGAGGTACAGCGGTGCCCGTTCCAGGTCCATCATTTCGGCGATCGCCCAGGGATACAGGCGTACGGGCATCGAGAGGATCGTGGCGATCGGTCCCACCGCTCCGAGGTGGTTGGCCACATAGATGGCGGGCCCACGGTCCTCGATGTGGTCCTCCCCGACCAGCTGGAACGCGAACGGCGCGCCCACCCGACGAAGCCAGTAGTAGATCCGATCACTCATCTCCGCACCGCAACTCCTTGCACGAGCCGAATCCGTCCTTCTGCGAGGTTACGAAGCTGGTTCTCGGACTTGAGGCGGGCATCTGGGCCGATCAGGAGGTGCAGTCCGAGCACGGGACGGCCCTCGCGCCGGCCGCGTTCCAGGAGCTCGCGAAACCAGGGGATGGCTTCCTCGGTGCCGTCCTTCCAGACCAGGATGTCGAAGCCGGCGCTCTCCAGGTGCACCTGCAGGGCATCCGGGGTCAGGAGAAAGTTCGTCGTGGCATCGGCAGCCCAGGGTACGGGGAAATAGGGCGGGCCGCCGCTTCCCTGCAGGATGTCGTAGAAGGCCAGGCGGCCCCCCGGACGCAGCACGCGGGCGATCTCGCCGTAGAAACGCTCCTTGTCCGCGACGTTCATCTGCGTATGTTCTGTCCACACAAGATCGAAGGAGGCGGCTCCGAAGGGCAGGCAGACGGCGTCCGCGCGGCAGAACAGGGTGCGTTCCACCAGCCCCACAAGCGTCGAGAGGCGCGCCGCGACGCGGCAGTAGTTTTCCGTAAGATCCGCGCCCACAACCCGGCAACCCAGCTCGGCCAGCTGGCGTGCAGCGCCCCCCAGCCCGCAGCCCACGTCCAGGACCCGTTCCCGCCCGGTGACTTCCGCCAATCGGGCGAGCTGCGCGGTCGCTTCGCGTCCGCGGACGTGGAACGCATCGATGGGAGCAAGGTCTTCTGGACGGAGGGCATCCAGTTCCTTTCCGGCCCGCTGCAACGCTTCCAGCAGCAGATCTTCCAGGCCGTCCCGGTGGTAGAAGGCCTCGACCAGGGGCCTCTCACTGCTCAACGGCAGGTCCTTTCCGGCCGGGCTGGGCGGGCCCCTGCGCGCCGTTCAGGAACCGCGAGAAGGCGAACGGACGAGCGTCGAAGGTGGTCGGTTCCCCCTGGACGATATACTCCGCAAGGAGGCGCCCGGCCGCAGGGGCCTGTATCAGGCCCATACCGCCCCAGCCCGTATTGAGGAACAAGCCCTCGATGGACGGTACAGGTCCGACAATGGGCCGGCCGTCGCGCGAGAGCGGCCGCACCCCTGTCCACGAGGTCTGGATCGAAGCCCTGGCGAGGACCGGCACGCGGTGTACTACCCGCTCGATCATCGTGTCCCGCAGCGTGTCGCTCAGTTCCACGTCGAAGCGATCCACGGGGACGCTTCCCATACCGATCAGGATACCGGGCCCCTCGCGGCGGTAGTACCATTCGCCGTCGAGTTCTTCGACAAAGGGGCGATCCTGGGGGATGTACGGGAAGGGGCGCGTGACCCAGATGCAGCGTGCGCGGTTGTCCTGGGGGACATCGATGCCCACCCACCGGCCCACTTCGGCAGCCCACGGTCCTGCGGCGTTCACGACCATCGGGGCGGGGAAGAAGCCTCGATCCGTTTCCACCCCCTCGACCCGTCCGCTCCGCACTCGAATGCCGGTGGCGCGCACGCCCTGGCGCAACCGCACACCCATTTCCCTGGCTTTCCTGAGGTAGCCCCAAAGGATCATATGCGCGTCGAAGGGACCGTCATCGGGGCCGTAGGTGCCGACGACCAGATCGGCCGTGTGGATCTCGGGGTAACGATAGGCAATTTCCTCGGGCGTCAGGATTTCCGTGGTCACGCCGTACGAGCGCAGGAGGTGTGCCGCCTCGAGCAACTTCCCGGCGTTGGCGCGGCCGGCGACGGTGAGCCACCCGGTACGGCAGAAATCGGTCGGTGAGCCGATTTCCTCCTCGAAGGCCATATACCGCTCGTAAGAGTAGAGGGCGAGGGGCAAGAGGGCTTCGTCCTGGCAGAATTGCAGGCTGAGCATCGAAGCGGACTTGCTGGAGGTCCCGCTTCCCGGCTGGTCCATCTCCAGCAGGGTGATCTCCGATACCCCCAGGGCGGCGAGGTGATAAGCGGTGCTGCAACCGATGATCCCGGCGCCGATGACGACCACCTGGCTGCGCTCTTCCATCGCACCGTTCCTTTCTTGTGCGGGTCGGCCTGGCCCAGGAGTCGGAAGTGCGTGCGCGTCTATTCTATCACACGGCCTGCAAGTCTTCAACCGGGCGTGGGGCGGAAAAGCGGAGCCGGGGCGGACAACGGCATCCGCCCCGGCCTTACCTGGGGGTCAGAATCCGGTGTGCTCCGTACGGGCGATGATCTCGTCCTGCAGCACCTTTCCCAAGTCGCAGAAGTAATCGCTGTAGCCGGCCACGCGGACGATCAGATTGCGGTACTCGTCGGGGTTCTGCTGGGCCGCGCGCAGGGTGGCCGCGTCGACGACGTTGAACTGGATGTGATGGCCGTCCAGGCGGAAGTAGGTGCGGACGAGCTGCACGAGCTTGTCGAGCCCCTCGTCGCTCGCCAGCACTTGGGGGCTGAACTTCTGGTTCAGGAGGGTGCCTCCGGTGCGCGCGTGGTCCATCTTGGCCACGGAGCGCAGCACGGCCGTAGGGCCGCGCCGGTCGGCGCCCTGTACCGGGGAGACCCCCTCGGACAGTGGCATCCCGGCGCGGCGGCCGTCGGGGGTCGCGCCCACGCGGGAGCCGAAGTAGACGTGGACGGTGGTCGGGAGGAGATTGATGTGGTAGCGGCCCCCTTTCGTGTTCGGCCGGCCGTCGATCGCCCGGAAGTACGCCTCGAAGAGCTGCACCATGATGCTGTCCGCGTAGTCGTCGTCGTTGCCGTACTTGGGAGTGCGGTGCAGGAGGGTCTGGCGCATCGCTTCGCGGCCGGCAAAGTCGTCGCGGAGCGCTGCGAGGAGCTCGTCCATTGTCCAGGTGCGGCGGTCGAACACGTGGTACCGGATCGCGGTCATCGCGTCGGTGATCGTCCCCAGACCGACGCCCTGGATATAGGTCGTGTTGTAGCGGGCGCCTCCGTCGTGATAGTCCTTCCCGCGGGCGATGCAATCGTCGATCAGGATGGAGAGGAAGGGGGCCGGCATGTAGGTCGCATAGAGCCGCTCGATCACATTGTTGCCCCGGATCTTGATGTCCACAAAGTACTGGAGTTGCTTGCGGTATGCCTCGAAGAGCTCCTCGAAGGACTGAAAGTCGCGCGGGTCTCCGGTCTCCAGCCCGATCCGGCGGCCCGTCAGGGGGTCCACCCCGTTGTTGAGGGCGATCTCCAGGACCTTGGGCATGTTGAAGTAACCGGTGAGGATGTAGCTTTCCTTGCCGAAGGCGCCGACCTCGACGCAGCCGCTGGAGCCGCCGCATCGGGCGTCGATGAGCGATTTACCCTGACGGACCAGCTCTTGGACGATCAGATCGCAGTTAAAGATCGAAGGTTGGCCGAAGCCCGTACGGATGATTTCCGCCGCCCGCCGGATGAAGCGGTCCGGGCTCTTCTTGCTCACCTGGATCGAAGTGCTCGGTTGCAGGAGGCGCATCTCCTCGATCACGTCGAGCAGGAGGTAGGTCAGTTCGTTGACCCCGTCCGACCCATCCGGCTTCAGGCCGCCCAGGTTGATCTGGGCGAAATCGGTGTAGGTGCTGCTTTCGGCAGCGGTGACGCCAACCTTGGGCGGCGCGGGCTGGTTGTTGAACTTGATCCAGAAGCACTGGAGCAGTTCTTCTGCCTGCTCGCGGGTCAGGGTGCCGTCCTCGAGCCCCTTCCTGTAGAATGGGTAGAGGTGCTGGTCCAGCCGTCCGGGGTTGAAGGCGTCCCAAGGGTTCAGTTCGATGGTGACGCCGAGATGGACGAACCAATAGGACTGGAGCGCTTCCCAGAAGTCACGTGGGGGGTGGGCCGGGACATAGCGACAGACCTCCGCGATGCGCTCCAGTTCCGCCCTGCGTCGGGGGTCCGGCTCTCGGGCGGCCAGTTCCTCGGCCCGTTCTGCGTGCCGTTCGGCAAACCGAATGAGCGCCTGGGCGCAGATGCGCATCGCCCGCAGCTCCTCCTGCTTAGCGTACGCTTCGGGATCGTTGTAAAAGTCGAGGCGCGCCAGGCTGCGGTCGATGTCGGCGATCAAGTCGAGCATCCCTTTGCGGTAGATCTTGTCGTCGAGGACCGTATGGCCGGGCGAGCGCTGCTCCATGAACTCGGTAAAGATGCCGGCTTCATAGGCCGCTTTCCATTCGGGGGTCATCTCGCGGAAGATCAGGTCGCGCATCGACTTGCCGCGCCAGAAGGGGATGATCTTTTCCTGGTAGATCCGGCGTGCTTCCGGGCTCACGGCG
>JBMFPK010000187.1:0-5276 GCA_049969155.1 Chloroflexia bacterium
CGATAGCCAGGTGCCCGGATGCGGAGACGGAACTGCTCGGGCAGGTCCGTCAGCCGGTAGTGTCCTGCGGCGTCAGTGGTCGTCGTGAAGGGCGGTGTGACCAGCACAGCGACGGTGGCACCGGGAAGCGGCCGATCCGAGAACTGGTCCCGCACAGATCCTTCGATCGTGTTAGGACGTATGGCTATGGTTACGGTCGTCGTGACGAAGGAGCCGCTCCAGAGGGCGTAGCCCGGCGCCTGGACAGTGAGCGTGAACGGGAAGGTGGGATTGCGCAGCACGAATTCGCCGTCCGCGCCGCTCGAGGTGGACTGCGCCCCCATCCGCACATCGGCGCCACCGACAGGAGCCCCCGTGTAACGGTCGGTGACGGTACCCCACACATGGTCGGGGTAGAGCGCGACCGCCATCCGGGCCTCGGGAGGCTCGCCGTCCGGAACAAGCCCCTGGAGGACAGCTTCGGCATCCTGGTAGCCGGGGGCAGCGACGTACAGGGTGTCCCCCTCCTTCCAGCGCTGGAGGCGACAGAGGCCCCCATCATCCGTCCGCGCCTGGTCCTTGGGTAAGGTGCAGCGCGCTCCACGGAGCGAACGTCCGTTCAGCCCGTCGTACACGGAGACAACCAGAACGGGGTCGCTCGACTGGCAAGAAGAGAGAACAGGCAGCAGGAGCAAGAACAGGGACAAAGCGGCGTACCACCTCGTCAGACGCATACTCCGTCCATTCCTTTCCGTTCCCCGGCGACAGCGGTCGGACAATCTGGCAAGATTATAGCAAAAAAGGGCGCCGCTGTCCAGAAGCGGCGCCCTTCTGACGTCCCGCAGCGCAGGCAGGGTTCCGTGGAAAAGCGCTCTCAGTGGATCGCTTCCTGTTTTTCTTTTGTAGGGCGAAGGCCTTCGAAGACGCGCCCCAGCAGCCACAGCGCTAGCACGGTGGCGCCCACCCCCAGGAGCGCGGAGACGACGTAGCCCACTTTTTCTCCAAGGTACGGCACCGCATAATCGGGGATCGGCGCCCGCCACAGGTCCGCCAACCGTTGCATCCCTGCCGGGACAAAGCCAAGCCCAGGGATTTCGTCGATCCCCCACTCACCCCAGGCTGTCCCCGCGGCAAGGAGCCCGAGCGGGGACAGGAGGATGAGCAGGCCGAGGACTCCCCAGAGGATGTAGACCGGCCGAAGCGTCCGCTTATCGAGCGTCGGTTGAGCGGCGGGGTCGAGCACCTCCCTGTGGGATCGCTGCAGGTAGGCCACCACGAGCCCGGTCACCAGCGCCTCTATCGGGCCGGCCACCAGCAGGTGCCCACCCATCATCGCAGGGATGGCCACGTCCAGACCGTAGGGCGCATACAGAGGGACACCGTCCGCCGTATGGAACAGCAGCGGCTGGATCCCGAACTCCACCGCGGTCAGGAAGGCAGCAACATTCAGCCCCACGTACGCGGCGATCGCCGCAGCCGCGATCCGGCGCGGGGACTCCACCGGCGACCGGCCAGCGATGAGCCGGTAGAGTCCGTAGCCGACAAAGGGCATCACCACCGCCATGTTGAAGCAGTTCGCGCCGATCGCCAAGATGCCGCCGTCCCCGAAAAAGAGCGCCTGGATGATGAGGGCTACCGAGATCGCCAGCACGGCATCCCACGGGCCCAGGACGATCGCTGCGAGGACCGCTCCTACGGCGTGCCCCGTCGTCCCACCCGGCAACGGGACGTTGAACATCATCACCACGAACGAGGCAGCGGCAAAGAGGGCAACCAGGGGCAGCCGCCGCCCCCGCACCCACCCCCGGACGCGCTGCAGGGCACGGATCCAGAAGGGGGTCACGGCCGCATACATCACGATCGAAGTGGAAGGGCTCAGGTAACCATCAGGGATGTGCATCGGGACCTCCTTACGTTTCACTTCTTGCCCGACAATCCACACAGAGGCCGGTGAGCGAAAGGTGCCGCAGGTCCGGCTCGAATCCGTAGCGCTCCAGACAGCGCTCTCCCAAAGGCTCGAGGATCGCCTCATCCGCCTCGATGACCCGGTGACACTGGCGGCAGACCAGATGCACGTGCGGTCCGTGCCGCGCGGTCGAATAGACCACCCGGCCGCTCCCCAGGTCGTTGCGGCTCGCCAACCCTTCCTCGACGAGGAAATCCAGGGTGCGGTAGACTGTGGCCAGGTTGATGGAGCGGGTGCGCGCCAGCACCTCTTCGTACACCTCTTCGGCGGTCATGTGGCGGCCGCTATGCGCGATCGCTTCGATGACCATCTCGCGCTGCGGGGTGATGCGAAAGCCCTTTTCGCGAAGGGCGGCGATTAGCGTGTGACAGTGGGGCATTGCGACCAACTGCTCCTGCAAACTTTTGCAAATATCTTACCACAAGGCCCCCAGTTTGTCAAGCACTTCCGCTGGACTTCGCCCGCGCTTGGGGTATAATGGCTTTGTCACACGAGTGTGCGAGAGGAGGAGCGATGAACCGCCGGATCGATTTGCGCAGCGACACCGTCACCCTGCCTACCCCCGCCATGCGGCGCGCTATGTACGAGGCGGAGGTCGGAGACGACGTCTGGGGGGAAGATCCCACCGTGAAGCGACTGCAGGAGATGGCCGCGGAGCGCGTCGGCAAGGAGGCCGCACTATTTGTGGCCAGCGGGACGATGGGGAACCTCGTGTCCCTCCTCGCCCATTGCCGGCGCGGCGACGAGGTCATCATGGGAGACGAGTGCCACATCTTCCATTACGAGGTGGGCGCAGCCGCGGTGTTCGGCGGACTGGTCTATCACACCGTGCCGACCACGCGGTTCGGAGAACTTCCGATCGAAGAGATCGAGGCCGCGATCCGTGGCCCGAATGTGCACTTTCCACCCACGGGCCTGATCTGCCTGGAAAACACGCACAACCGCTGCGGCGGCACGGTCATTGGCCCGGACTATATGCGACGCGTCCGCGAACTGGCCGACCGCCACGGGCTGCCGATCCACCTGGACGGAGCGCGGATCTTCAACGCGGCCATCGCACTGGGTGTGGACGCCCGGGAACTGGCACGCTATGCGGACTCGGTCATGTTCTGCCTGTCCAAGGGGCTTTCGGCGCCGGTAGGTTCCCTCGTCTGCGGCACGACCGAGTTTGTGCAGCGGGCCCACCGGGTGCGCAAGATGGTCGGCGGGGGCATGCGGCAGGTCGGGGTCATCGCGGCCGCCGGGATCGTCGCGCTGCAGGAGATGATCGACCGCCTGGCGGAGGATCACGAGAATGCCCGACGGCTGGCCGAGGGGCTTGCGAACATCCCGGGGATCGCGGTAGATCTGGACACGGTGCAGACGAACATGGTGATGTTCTACCCGGTGGACCGGCGCTGGACCACCGAGACGCTGAGCGAGGCACTTTGCGCCGAAGGCGTCCTCGTCTCGTACCTGGGGCGCACCAAGATCCGCGCCGTGACCCACTACGGGATCGAGCGAGCGGACATCGAGGAAGCCCTCCAGCGGATCGCACGGGTGGTGCGTGCCGGCCCGTAGGGAGCGGCGCGTGAAAAGGACGGGGTTTCTCCTGGGCGTGTGCTTACTGCTGGTCGTCCTGGCGTGGACGGCCGGCCGCCGAGCCGATCGTGCCCGGCAGGCATCCGCCTGCACGCCGGTTGCGCTCCCCACCACCCGCCCCGAAGACGAAACCGAGGTGCGCGCCCGTATGGAACGGGCGCTCGACGAATGGGCCAGTGCCCACCCGCATGCGGGGCCTTTCCGGCTCGGCCCGGTATGGGGAGAGGAGAACTGGGCCGCCGGTGAAGTACGGATCGCAGCAGGGGCAAACACCGAAGGCACCCTTGTGCTGGCGGAGCGCCTGGGGAACCTCTGGCAGGTGAGACTGCCGGGCGAGCCGGGTTACGCGCTCCTCCTCGAGCGTGGACCGGGAAAGTTTCTTCCCCTGGCAGCGCTGGACGCCCTGCGCGCTCAGAGCGAGCCCGCAGGCGACACCCAGGGGTTGTACTACCTCCCGTATACCGCCGGGACATCCGTGTTGGTCACTTGCACGGACTGCTATCCGGGACATTTCCCGAGCATCGACTTCTACAGCTGGGGTGACCGCACCCTCCGCGCGGCCAGGGAAGGGACGGTTGCCGCGTGGCGCGACGTCGGCGATTTCTGCTGTTGCCAGTCCGGGTGCGGGGCCTGCAACAGCTACATCGTCCTCGACCACGGCGACGGGGAGTTTTCGGCCTACCTGCATCTGGTTTCGGGGAGCATCCCGGAGCCCCTTCGCCAGATTGGGGCCTATGTCCCGCGAGGCACGGCGCTCGGCATCGAGGGGGACGTCGGTTACACCTGCGGTAGCAACCGGCCGGAAAACGGGTGCGGCGGCATTCCGCCAACACCGGGCCAGGCCTGCGGCCGTCACGTCCATTTCGAAGTCCGCGACGCGCTCTATCCATACGGCCAGCGCCTTCGCCCCCGCTTCCAGGATGTCTACGAACAGACGGACCCTCCGACCTACTTTGTGGAGGAAGGGCGTACATATGTCTCCGGCAATGCACCGCCCGTATCCACACCGACCCCTACGCCGCCGGTGCCCACCCCCACCCCGGCAGCCTGCCCGACACCGTCGGGCACGGAGGGAGTGTACCTGTTCAGCGAAGCCCGATTCTGCGGCTTTTTCGAAACGTACCGGTCCTCTGCCCCGACGATCAGCGCTACCTCCCCTTTGAGCCAGAGCATCCGCTCCCTGGTGCTCGTGGGCCCCTACACGGCCAGCCTCTACACGGCCCCCGACTTCCTGGGCATCGGGGAAAGCTTCCTGGATGCGGACGAGGATCTTTCCGATAACGCGGTGTCCACCGGGACCGCGTCCCTTCGCGTGGAACTCTGGCAGTGCCCGGTGCTGAGCCCCGGGGTCGTGCTCTACACAACTCCGGGCTATGGGGGAGCGTGCCGTCACTTCGCCCGCAGCGACCCGGACCTGGAAGACGACGGGCTGGCGGGGAACATGCGCTCGCTGCGCATCGTAGGAGCCTACAGCGTGACGTTGTACGCGGGGCCGGGATACTCCGGGCAGGCGGAGACGTTCGTGGGCGACGTCGCCGACCTCCTCGAGTACCCTCTGGGCCGGGACATCCGCTCCCTGCGCCTGGGTACGTACCCTTGCAACCCGGAGGCCGAAGGCGTTACCGTGTTCTCGCAAGCCGGCTACACGGGGCAGTGCTGTACGTTGGTCACGGCCACTGCGGACCTTTCCTCGACCTTGGGGGCGATCGCGCGCACCCTCTGGCTCGAAGGGCCGTTTCACGCGACCCTC
>JBMFPK010000188.1:0-5271 GCA_049969155.1 Chloroflexia bacterium
AGATGCCGAAAGTGAGCATCGCCGCTCCGAGGTCCCGCTGGAACGAAAGTACGGCCACCGATAGCCCCAGCATCAGGAGCAGCGGAAACAGGTAGGGGATCGGCGGAAGCGGCACGCGCCCCAGTCGGAAGCCGCCAAAGGCGACCAGGTCCCGCTTGTCCTCCAGGTAAGCGGCCAGGAAAGCGACCAGCGCCAGTTTCAGCAACTCCGAGGGCTGGAACTGGAGAGGACCGATCCGCAGCCAGAGCCGAGCCCCGTTGACTTCCACACCGAACCGCATCGTGACCAGCACCGGCACAAGGCCGGCCAGCAACACCAGGTACCGGTAACGCTTGAGGAACAGGTCCCACGAAAGGACACTTCCCCGCCAGGTCCAGCGCCGGGTCAACAGAAGCGTGAGCAGGAAAACGACTACCCCCAGCAGCGCCCAGAGGCCCTGCCGGCGTCCGATATCCCCGTAGCGTTCCGCTAGCGCCGGCTCCAACCGCTTGACGAACAGGACCCCGACCGTTCCCAGAAAGCAGCTCAGCGGGAAAAGCACCTGGTCTCCGCGAAAGCCGGTCAAAGTGAGAAGAAGGCTGCTCCCGAAAAGGAGCAAAGCGGCGTAGAGCGCCGGGCGCCAGTCGGCTGCGGAGAACGAACCCCTTCGTACGAGCGCAAGCTCCACAAGCCCGAGGCCGAGCAGGAGCGGGGACGGAAGGAGCAGGAGCATCTCGATCCAGCGAATCTGCCGCAGCGCGGAACGGATCTCCCGCATCGTGGCCCCCAACGGCTACATTTCCTCCCTGGGGATCGGGATAGAGGAATCTCCCGGCTCGTTCAAGGTTTGCTGCCGGCCGGTGACGGTAAACAGGATCCGCTCGCAGATGTTCGTCGTGCGGTCTGCAATGCGCTCCAGCTTGTGCGCCACCCAGAGGAGGTAGGTCGCCTGGGTGATCGTCCGCGGGTCCTCCAGCATGTAGGTGAGCAGTTCGCGGTAGACCTGGTCGTACAGGTGGTCCACCTCGTCGTCCAGAGGACCGATCCCCTGGGCCCATACGACATCCCGCTTCAGGAAGCCTTCCATGCTGCCGCGCAGCATGTGTCGCGCGAGGGTCGCCATGCGCGGAATATCGATCAGGGGCTTGATGTGCGGCTGCTTCCCGATCCGCAACGTGATCGTGGCGATGCCCTCCGCATAGTCCCCGATACGCTCCAGCTCGCTGGCGATGCTGATGATCGAAGCGATCGTCCGCAGATCGCTGGCCAACGGCTGCTGGGTGGCGATCAGGATCAGCGCGCGTTCCTCCAGGTCGTACTGGAAATTGTCGATCCGCTCGTCTTGCTCGATCACCTGCTGCGCCAGCGTCAGGTCCTGCTGTTTGAGCGCTTCCACGGACCGGGCGATGGCCTCGTCGACCATCTCTCCCATGCGCATCAGGTCCTGTTCCAATTCCTGAAGCTGCCGGTCGAAAACCTCTCGGGGCATCGGTCCCTCCTGCCCACAGGCCCGCCACGGATATGTGCAAAGCATTCTACCATGACTGGCGGGAAGGGGCAAGAAGCGCCAGCAAGGCAACCCGTTGACCGAGGGGCCCTTTCCTGCTAGAATCGTGTGCAGGAAGATGGTCCCCGCAGGGATCGTTGCGGGCAGAGAGGAGGGGAACCGAATGGCGATGGAACGTCTCTTGCGCGATAACCTTCTGGGAGCCATCCTGGTGCATCGCGGGTTGATCACTGAGGAGCAGCTCGCCCTTGGACTCCAGGTCCAGGAACGGGAGGGGGGCTGGCGCAAGCTGGGGGATGTCCTCCTGGACCTGGGATACGTGAGTCCTGTGGGGCTGAACGAGGCGCTCGAAGTGCAGCGCCATATGGCGGAGGAAGTGCTGGCCCGCATCGAGGGCCCGCGCCCAGCACCTGCTCGCCAGGAGCTGGGGCGGGAGCGGCTACTCGTGTACTTCCAGGACCGCGACGAGGGGAACCGCTGGAGCGGGCTCTTGCAGTTCGAAGGCTACGTGCTGGACCAGGTGTCCACCACCGAGGCGATGCTTCAGCAGCTCCAGCAACGGCCCTATTCCCTCCTGCTGATGGAGATCAATGCACCGGAGCTGCTTCGGGTCCCCCTGATGGCCCGTCAGATCGCCCCAGAGCTGGCCACTGTGGCCGTTGTCGATCCCGCGATCTTCCGGAGCAGCCGTCGCGGACTCTGGGCCGCGACCCCATACTCCCTTCTCACCCCTTTCGAGCAGGATGAGCTGTTGCTCGTCGTGGGTCAGGCGCTCGAGCATCGCCGCTTGCGGCTGGAAAACCGCCTGCTTCGCGAGCAGATCGAATTGCGCGGCCAGGAGCTCGCGCTGCTCACCGAGCTGGGCACGCGACTGGCAGCTGCCGAGGATCTAGCCCAGGCCCTGACCCAGGCGATGTTCCGCCTCGCGGACATCTTCGGGACTCAGGCCGGCTGGCTCCTTATGGCAGACGAAACAGGGAATCTGCGCGATGAAGTCGTGGTGGGCCAGCAGGTGGCACCGCTTCGGCTTCAGCATATCCCCTTGGGAGAGGGGATTTGCGGCTGGGTTGCGGAAAGAGGGCAGCCGTTGCTCATAGCTGAAGCGCAGGAGGACCCGCGCTTCCAGGAGGAGGCGGAGCGCTTTGCCGGCCTGGAGGTGCGCTCGGTGCTCTGCGTGCCCATCCAGGCGCTCGGACGCACGGTCGGCGTGATCGAGCTGATCGACAAGGCGGACCGCACGCCGTTCACCCCGTGGGACCAGCGCCTCCTGACCGCCATTGCCACCCAGGTGGGCGGCGCGATCGAGCGGGACCGGCTGCGCCGCGCCCTCGGGGGCCGGCCGGTAGACTGAGAGTCAGTGGAGTGGGACCGTTCTTTTCGCCAGATGGCCCCTAGCGAGGAGGAAGACCCGTGCACGTCACCCTGGTGGGGCTGCCGCTCAGCGGCAAGACGACGGTATTCAACGCACTGACGGGACAGCGAGTCGCTACCGGCCTGGGCACGGGACGCGCGGAAATCCACCTGGCCGCCGTCAAGGTGCCCGACCCGCGGCTCGAGCGGCTGGCCTCCATCTTTCAGCCGCGAAAGGTCACCCCGGTGGAGGTGCGCTTCGCCGACCTGGTGGGCATTCTCCGCGGGGCCGCACGCGAGGGGCTTCCCGGCCCGCTCCTTTCCGTGGTCTCGGAAGCCGATGCCTTGATTCACGTCGTGCGCGCTTTCGAGAACCCTCAGGTGCCCCACCCCGCCGGACAGGTGGACCCCGCTCGCGACCTGGAGTGGCTGGATACCGAATTCCTGCTCTCCGACCTGGGCGTGGTTGAGCGGCGCTTGGAGCGCCTGGCCCACGAGATCCCGAAACTACCGCGCAACGAGCGGGAGGAGCGAGAACGGGAACAGGCGCTCCTCCAGCGGCTTCGCACCGCTCTGGAAGAAGGGACCCCGCTGCGGGACCTGGATCTGGAAGCGGAATCGCTCCGGATGCTCCGGGGATTCAACCTGCTCACCCTCAAGCCCGTGCTCGTGCTCCTGAACGTGGGGGAAGAAGAGCAGGAGCATCCCGGCCGCTTGCTTGCAACGTTGGAACCGAAATACCGGCACCGGCAAAGTGCGATGGCGGAACTGTGCGCCCAATGGGAGATGGAGCTGGGGGAGCTTCCCCCCGAAGAGGCCGCGGAGTTTCGCCAGAGCCTGGGGCTTTCCGAACCCGCACGGGAGCGCGTCATCCGCTTGGCCTACGAACTCCTTGGGCTGCTGACCTTTTTCACGTTCGTGTCCGATGAGGTGCGCGCGTGGCCCTTGCGTCGCGGCAGCACAGCCCTGGACGCTGCCGGTACGGTGCACACCGATATGGCGCGCGGGTTCATCCGCGCGGAGGTGATCGCCTTCGAGGATCTCGTCGCCGCAGGAAGCCTGGCGGAGGCTCGCCGACGCGGCACTCTGCGCGTGGAGGGCCGGGACTACCTCCTGCGCGACGGCGACGTCTGCACGTTCCACTTTAGCGCTCCGCACCGCTAAAGGGGGCTCCTACGCTTTGTCCAGGGAGATCCCTTCCAGCCCCGGTGCATATTCGTACGCCTCGGCGTGCGGCAGGTTCCGCAGCTGCTGCAACACGTTGCGGATCTGCATGGCGTCTTCCCGGATGCGCTGGAGCGAAGTCCGGAGCCGCTCGGGGCGTACCACATCCTGTTCCATTTCGCGCAGGAGCGCCTCGGCGTAGCCGAGGATGCCCGATAGAGGGTTGCTGATCTCGTGCGCAAGCGTTACCGCCATCCGGGCGACGGTGGATGCTCGTTCCATGTGCACCAGGCGGTCCTGCAGCTCTTTGATCCGCAGCTGGGTCTGCACCCGGACGAGTAGCTCGCTTTGTCGAAACGGCCGGCTGATGAAATCGTTCGCCCCCAGACGCAGGCCCTGCAACGTATCCTCGAGTGAGGTATATACGGCCGTGATCAGGATCACCGGGATGCGTTCGGTGTCCGGGTTTTGCTTCAACTGCTGGCAGAGGGAGTAGCCGTCCGTGCCGGGCATCTGGACATCCGAAAGGACAAGGTCGGGCCTTTCGGCCAGGACCTTCTCCAGCGCCTCCGCGCCGTTGCAGGCTTCGATGACTTCGTACCCTTCCCGGTTCAGGTAGATCGAGAGCAGACGGCGGTTGTCGTCGTTGTCCTCCACGACCAGGATCCGTGCTTTCCTATTCCGGCTCATTCCTTGCCCTCCCCGTGAGCGCACTCCTCGGGCAGGAGCAGGCAGAAGCGGATGCTTCTCCCCTGCACGCCTTCGATCCAGATCTGGCCCCCGTACCGCTGGACGATACGGCGAGCGATTCCCAGGCCCAGATCCGGGATGTCCGCCTGCCCCTTTCCTTCGGGTGGGAACAGATCGAAAAGGTGCTTCTGCTCCTCCGCGGACAGGCTGGCTCCGACGATCTCTAGCACAACCCGGTACGCTCCCGGCAGCGGTTCGCAGCGGACGTCGATCCTCCCCGCATCGCCCGGAGGAAGCAACCGACAGGCGTTCCGAAGGAGGTTGCGGAACAGGTGCCAGAAGAGGACCGGATCTGCCTGCACCACGGGCATCCCTTCCTGGACGCTCAGTAGGACCCCGAGCCGTTCCAGCTGAAGATGGGTCGAGACACCCTGCACCAGGGTGGTCAACGCGATCGGCTCACGCTCCTCTGGGACCGCGTCGATCCGCGAGAGAAACAGCATGTCCTGTACAAGGCCGACGATCCAGGAGCTGTTCCGTTCGATGCGCTCCAGATAATCCTGTTCCTCGGGGGTCAGATG
>JBMFPK010000189.1:0-5260 GCA_049969155.1 Chloroflexia bacterium
ATGGGGCTTGGGATGATCCTGCTTTCGGAGCGCATCCACACGCTCACCGTGACGTTGCCGCTGCCCGGGGGGGCGAGCGCCGTCGTCTCCATTGCCTGGTTGATCCTTTTCTCACTGTGGATCGTGGTCATCGTCGGCTCGGAAACCGTGCAGCGCGACGAAAGCGAACTGGAGGCACCCTGGAGACCGCGTCGGATTCGGCTGCACCCCGCGGCCTGGATCCTCCCGATACTCGTGACCACAGCGGCCTTCCTCTTTCTGCGGTGGGTCGGGGATCGGGTCGTGCGGGCGATCGGACTGGGGATAGCCGGCCTCGTGTTGGTCGGGGTCTCGGTTGCCCAGCACTACACCTACGACGAACGAGAGCAGGTACGGCGCCTCAGCGAGCAGGTGCTGGAGACCCTGGTCTATCCGACGGCCTTTTTCCTCTATTCGGCGATCTATGCCCTGAAGGTTCGGAGTCTGTTCTCCGCCACTTCGATCGTCTTGCTCTCCTATCTGATGGCCTACACCATGCTGCGGAAGATCGGCCCTCAGGCGCGGGCGCGAACCGCTGCGGCGATCATCAGTCTCTGTGTGGGGGAGGTGACTTGGCCGTTGAACTACTGGGCGATCGGCGGGCTGTTCGGCGGGACGTTCCTGCTCCTGGTGTTCTACCTGCTCCTGAACCTGGTGCGCCAGGGGCTGCTGGGCAGGCTCACGTGGCGGGTGGCTTTGGAGTACCTGCTTGTCGGTTTGCTTGGGATGGCGGCGATCACGGCCGCGCTCTTCGGGGTGCCCTAGGAGGATGGGGATGGGACCCTGGACGACCGTCGTGCGCCGGGTAGAGGATCCGGGAGCGCTGGAAGAAGCGCTCGCCTGGTTGCACCGTTCCGAGGTGGTCGCGTTTCCTACGGACACCGTCTACGGGCTGGGGGCGTCGATCGCGGATGAGGTGGCGCTCGAACGGTTGTTTGCGGCAAAGGGCCGGCCGGAGGAGCGTGGGATGCCGCTCCTGCTGGCAGATGCCGAGTACGTCGAGCGCTTCTGCCGGGAGATACCGCCTGCCGCCAGGACCCTGATGCGACACTTCTGGCCCGGGGGACTTACGCTCGTGCTCTGGCGCAGCGAGGCGGTGCCGGTGCGCCTGACGGGTGGGCAGCCGACGGTCGCTGTGCGGGTGCCGGACCATCCCGTCCCTCGGGCGCTCGCCCGCGCCCTGGGGGGCGCTGTGCCCGGCACCAGCGCCAACCGCTCCGGGGAACCGGCGCCGGCAACGGCACGGGAGGTGCTGGAGCAGCTCGGAGGGCGGATCCCGTTCATCTTGGACGGCGGCCGCTGTCGCAGCGAGAGACCATCCACAGTGCTCGATCTGACGCAGGATCCGCCGAAAATCCTGCGTTCCGGCCCGGTCTCTCGCGCGGCACTGGAGGAGGTGCTGGGGTACCGGTTGGCGGAGTAGGAAGGAGGAAGGTATGACCTGGGATGCGGTGCTCTGGGCTGCGCTGATCTTCACCTCGCGGGTGGTGGACGTCGGTTTGGGGACCGTTCGGGTGCAGTTGATCGTGCGCCGGCGGAAGTGGCTGGCCGCCGCTATCGGGTTTGTGGAGATCCTGATCTACATCCTGATCGTCAGCCGGGTGATTCAGGAGATCGGCAACTGGCTGAACGTGATTGCCTACGCCGGGGGTTTCGCTGCGGGCACCCTTGTGGGCATGGCGATTTCCGAGCGGATGAACCGCGGGGTGGTCGAGGTTACAACGATCACCCACGGTGCCTGGCAGGAACTGGAGGACGCGGTCCGAGAGGCCGGGTTCGCTCTGACCCGTCACAGCGGGGTGGGCAGGGAAGGCCGGGTGGAGGTGCTGACGGTCGTGTGCAGCGCGCGGGACGTGTCACGGTTGGTGGACGTGGTGACGCGCGTGGACCCGAGCGCTTTTGTCTACACGCGGGAACTCGCAGGCTTGCGCGGCGGGTACGTCTACGGGGTCAAGAGCAAACTGTAGGTTGGCATTTGCCTGGGGAAGTGTTATAATAGGATACGAACCGGTTTATGGTACCTTGCGCCCGTAGCTCAACGGATAGAGCATCGGTCTTCGGAACCGAGGGTTGGGGGTTCGAGCCCCTCCGGGCGCGTGCGGAAAGGAACAGCGCGTGATGGCGGAGCGTTCGGAGTCGCTTTCTGCCGGTGACCGACTGGGCGAACTCGAGGCGCAGATCCAGCGCCTCCTTCAGGAGCGGCGGGAGGTCGAGCGGCAGATCGCGGAGCTGCAGGGCCAACGATCCCACAGCCGTGGGCGGGACCGTCGGCGCATGGGCGTCCTGCGTAGTGCTTCTCTTCCGGCCCTGCAGATGCGCTACCGCAGCCTGGCGGCGGAGATCTTTCGCCTGGAGCAGGAGGTGCGGGTCCTTCGTCGGGCACCGGAGCAGTGACGTTTGGTTTGCGCACCCGGGTGGAGTATGATATAATCCGCGCTCGGTTGGCCGCGTTACGGTCAGGCCGGCTGGACGGAGGAGGTCTCGGGCGATGCTCGCTTATATTCTGCGCAGACTCTTCTGGTTCCTGCCCGTCTTTTTCGTCGTGACCGCGTTGACGTTCTGGACGGTGCGGGAATTGCCGGGTGGACCCTTCGATTTCGCGGGGGAAAAGCAGCTCCCGGCTCACGTGGTGCGCAACATCAAGCGCAAGTACGGTCTGGACAAGCCGATCTGGCGACAGTACCTGAACTACCTGGGTGACCTGGCCAGGCTGGACTTTGGCGTCTCGTTCAAGTACCGCGACCGGGAAGTTAGCGCCGTTCTGGGGCTGAGGGTGCTGCAGATCCAGCAGGCCAAGAGCGAGTTCCAGCTGCGTCGGGCGGCGGACGGCACGCTGGTGGTCGAAGATGTGGGGGAGGAGAAGCCGTTGCCCGCAGGCAAGGGGTTGGAACTGCGCGACGGCACCGTGCTGACCTATTCGGGCAACCAGGTTCAGGTGGAGCGGCGGCGCGATGTGGCGCTCAAGTTCGACATGCGCGTCCTGCCGCTGAGCGAGGGAGGCCTGGCAGTCCGCACTGCCGAGGGATGGGTGCCGCTGGACGAAGGGGTCGAGGTGACCCTCAAGGACGGGACGACGGTCCAGCAGGCGGGGGACCGTCTGTTGGTGCGTAAGGAGGGCGGCCCGGAGCTGCAGCTGAGCGAGACCTCCTCCCTCCTCCTGGCGGTGGTCAAGGCGGACGGGGGCAAGGAGAAGCTGGTGCAGCAGGGAGTCGGCTACGGGATCGGGGGCGACTACTACGTCCGGTTCGCGCCGGATCGGGCCGACGTCCTGGTGAACCACGCCGCGATACGGATGAACCTGCAGCCCGTACTCGTGGTGCGCGAGGGGCCGGGCAAGGTGCGTCTGATCGAGGAGGGGCGCACGATTACTCTGACCAACGGCGCGCTGGTGACGCAACGCAAGGGCGTTGTCACCGTTACGGCTTCGATGCCCGCGGACAAGCTGCTCCAGCAGTCCGTGTTCGAGGTGCCGGTGGAACGGATGCTTGCCGTGAACGACGGCAGGGGCAACCTGGTGCCGCTCGATCAGGGGACGCGGGTGACGTTGCCGGACGGCACCACGGTGCTGGGTGAGGGTGCCAGCGTGGTGGCCATCAAGGGGGATGTGCGGGTCGAGTTCCGCGAAATGACCGGCGCCGAGAAGGGGATCGCGGTGCGCGTGGGGGACCAGTATAGAACCCTGAGCAGCCAAGCGGTGGAGGCCGACGGCCTGCTCGTGCTCAGCCAGGGTGGCGATATCTATGTGTTGGAGGAGGAGCTGCGCCTCCCGCTCTTGCGGATGATCGTCCTGATCGGGAAAGACGGTTCGCAGGAGCGGCTGGAGCCCGGCGAGAGGTATGTGCTGCCGGACGGTACCGTTTTCCTGAACAGAGACGGCCAGGTGGACGTGCGCCGGGGCCGCGAGCGGCTCACGCTGGGGTGGAGCAAGGTTGGGGAGTTGTCCGTCATCCTGCAGGACGGTTCACCCGCAGAACTCAGGGCTGGGGGCTCTGTAGATGTGGACGACCGCACAAAGGTAGCGTTGAAGGGAACCAGTCTGGTCATGGACCGCCGGTTGGACCTGCCGGTGCGCTTCACGCTGCATCTGCAGGAGGACGGGGGATGGGCGGTGACTTCGGCCGGCCAGGACCAGCCGCTGCCCCTGCAGGAGGGTAAGGCGCAGAAGCTGCCCGGGGACCTTTCCGTGCGCTGGAAGGGCGATCGATTCACGGGAACGGTGCGCCGGGTGATCTTCGAGGCGAAGAACGGCTTTCCGATTTCGGCTATCGTGGGGATGCTGGCGCTCACCATCGCCATCTGTATGGGGATCCCCCTGGGCATCATCGCCGCGCTGAAGCACAACACGATCCTGGACTATGTGGCTACGTTCTTCGCCATCATCGGGGTGTCGGTCCCCGTGATGGTCATGGGGCCGCTGTTGATCGCCATCTTTATCAACGGCCTGCATCTCTTCGAGCTGAAGTGGACCGGGCGCTTTTCCAACTACATCCTGCCTTCGTTTGCCCTGGGGATCGGGATGTCGGCCAGCATCGCGCGGCTCACACGGGCTTCGCTCCTGCAGGTGATCGGCGAGGATTATATCCGGACAGCGCGTGCCAAAGGGCTCTCTCAGCGTGCCGTGATCGTGCGCCACGCGCTGAAGAACTCGCTGATCCCGGTGGTGACGGTCCTTGGCCCGATGTTCGCGGCCGTCGTCACGGGGACGCTGGTTACCGAGCAGATCTTCGGCATTCCCGGGATGGGCAAACACTTTGTGCAGAGCATCAGCAACCGGGACTACCCGATCGTGATGGCGACGACGATCATCTACGCGATCCTCATCGTGTTCGCGAACCTGGCGGTGGACATCACCTACGGCATTCTGGACCCACGGATCCGGTACTCCTAGGCCCGTGGACGGTCTGGGTGAGGAGGAAGAGCGATGGCGGTTTCGGCCGAGCAGATGTCCCGTGACGACCTGGTGATCCTCCAGCGGAAGGTGCGCACCCCCTGGCGGGACGCCTGGCGACAGCTGCTCAAGAACAAGATGTCGGTGGCCAGCGCGATCTTTATCATCTTCTTGATCCTCATCGCGATCTTTGCCGACTATGTGAACCCCTTCCGTCTGCAGGGATACTGGCCGCTGTTGGTGGCGGAGAACAACACGCCCTTTGCCAAGCAGCTCGACCAGAGCAAACGGGAGGATGTGGCGCAGTACCCGCGTGTTCCCCCCATGGGAGTGTACAAGCCCACGGGAGACGCC
>JBMFPK010000190.1:0-5217 GCA_049969155.1 Chloroflexia bacterium
CCTCGTGAAAGGCGGAGATGAGTTCGCCGACCGTTGCGTGGTTGAGGGCATTGAGCACTTTGGGGCGATTGATCGTGATGACGGCCACCTCGCCGTCCACCTGCAGCGCAATGTTCTCGTAGCCCATCGCCTCCTCCTTCATCGGATGGGAGCACCTGCGCACCTGTGGGGCATTATACCCAATTTCTTGCGTTTGGCAACTGGCGGTATGGAAACGTGAAGCATTGCACAATATTGACATTGCGAGAGAAACGTGCTAAAATATATTATAGAAGATACGGTGTACTGTATACCAGATTTTCGCCGGCGGAGGTACCCAATGGCCGATGAGCTTCCGCGGGTTGCGCCGTTACCCTCCCTCAAGGACCGCGCCTACGAGACGATCAAACAGGCCATCCTCAGCCTGCAGCTGAAACCTGGTCAACCCCTCGTGGAGCAGGAGCTCGCCCGCCAGCTGGGCATCAGCAAGACGCCGGTGCGCGATGCCCTGCAGGAACTGGAACGCGAGGGATTCGTCACCCGTGTCCTTTTCAAAGGCACGTACGTCACCGAAGTGACGATGAAGGACCTCCGGGAGATCTTTCAGCTGCGCGCCGTACTCGAAGGGTTGGCTGCCCGGCTCGCGACCCCGCGCTTCACGCCCCAAGAGCTGGACGAGATCGAACGCAACCTCACGCTCTCCGAGGAGGCCCTGGCTGCGGGGGATCGGGCTCGCTGCTCGCGGCTCGGGCAAACCCTGCACAACGCGATCATCGAGAAGGCGGACAACACCCGCCTGACGCTCATCATCCGGAACCTGGACGATCACGTGCAGCGCTTCCGCGCCCTCTCGGACCAGATTGCCGGCAGATTGAACAAGTCGGTGCGCGAACATCGGCGCATCCTGGAAGCATTGCGGCAGGGCGATCCCGAAGCAGCCGAACAGGCGTTGCGCAGCCATCTCTTCAGCGTGCTGGACGATCTCAGCGCCTCTTCCGAGGAGGAGTAGTATGCAGCGGACGGGAGGGCAGGTGGTCGTCGAGATGCTCCGCGCGCTCCAGGTGCACCATATTTTCGGCGTGCCCGGCGAGACAAGCCTAGCGTTCTACGACGCCCTGTGCACAAGCCAGGACGGCCCCCGTCACATCCTGGTGCGGGACGAGCGCAGCGCCGCCTACATGGCAGATGTCTATGCCCGCGTCTCCTTTCGTCCGGGAGTCTGTGAGGCGCCGAGCGGGGCGGGAGTCACCTACTTGGCCTCTGGCCTTGCAGAGCCACACGCCTCCTCCATTCCGGTGGTCGCCCTGACCTCTGATACCCCCGTGGTTCAGGAGGAACGGAACGTGCTCACGGCGTTGGACCAGCCGGCGCTCTTTGCCCCCATCAGCAAGTACCGAACCCTGGTCAAAGAACCCGAGCGCATTCCCGACGCCCTGCGCGCGGCCTTCCGCTCGGCCACAACCGGACGCCCCGGGGCGAGCGTCGTGGTCCTGCCCACGGATGTACTGGCCGCATCCTGCGAGGACCTGGACCTGAGCGTCGACCCCCGCTTTTCCACCTATCCCGCCTATCCGGTCCGTCCCGATCCCGGCGCGGTCGAAGAGGCAGCGCAACGGCTCGCGCGCGCGGAACGGCCGGCCATCGTGGCCGGTGGCGGTGTGGTGAGCGCACAGGCCTGGTCGGAACTGACAGCCCTCGCCGAAGCGCTCCAGGCTCCGGTGGGCACCTCGATCTGCGGCAAAGGGGCCATCGCGGAGGATCACCCGCTCGCGCTGGGAGTTGTGGGCGGAAATGGCGCGCGGCCCTATGCGAACGAATTCCTGCGCCAGGCAGACCTCATCCTCTTTGTGGGGTGCAAGACCGATTCGGTGACGACCCTCGGTTGGACCCTTCCGCCGCGCCATAACCCTCCCGCCCTCATCCACCTGGACATCGACCCGGCGGAGATCGGACGGAACTACCCCGCATCCCTGGGCCTGGTCGGAGATGCGCGCCTGGGGCTCGCCGATCTCCTGGAAGCTTTGCCGCGCCGCTTCCGGGGCAAGCGGGACTGGCTGGCCCGGTTGGAGCGCGAGCGGGAGCGCTTCTGGGCAGAGTTTGCCGGGCGGGCAGCTTCTATCGAGCGCCCGATTCGACCGCAGCGGGTCATCGAATGCCTCTCACGCCTGCTGCCGCGCGATAGCATCCTGGTCGCCGACGCCGGCACTCCCACGCCGTTTGCCGCGGCCTATTACCCGTCCCCAGCCGGCCGCCACGTGGTCATCCCACGAGGGTACGGTGGCCTGGGGTATGCCATCCCCGGCGTGCTGGCAGCCAAGCTCGCCCGGCCGGAAGCCACAGTGGTCGGGCTGATGGGGGACGGTAGCTTCGGGATGAGCGCAGGAGAGCTGGAAACGGTGGCGCGGTTGGGACTGCCGGTGCTGATCGTGCAGTTCAATAACGGATGCTTCGGCTGGATCAAGGTTTTTCAGCACCTCGAGTACGGAGGCCGATGTTTCGGGGTCGACTTTTCCCGCGATACGGACCATGCGGCGATCGCCCGAGGTTTCGGGCTCGCCGGCTACCGGGTCGAAGAGCCGGAGGAACTGGAACAGGTGCTACAGGAAGCTCTGGCGTGTGGCCGGCCGGCGTTCGTCGACGTCCTCACCGCCTGTGAGACGGTCGAGCTGCCGCCGGTCGAAAAATGGCAGCGTGCATGGGCGGAACGCCTCCGCAAGGAGGGACCCGCCGGGCACCTGCGGGAGGGATAAGATGCCCAGGGTCGTGGTCGTCGGAGGTGGGTGGGCAGGTTGCGCTGCCGCACTCGCAGCCCGCAAAGCGGGGGCAGAGGTCATCCTGATCGAGCGCACCGACTGCCTGCTCGGTACGGGTCTTGTCGGTGGGATCATGCGGAACAACGGCCGCTTCACAGCCGCAGAAGAGATGATCGCGATGGGTGGGGGCGACCTGTTCCTGCTCGCCGATCGCGTTGCCCGGCATACGAACGTCGAGTTCCCCGGCCACAAGCACGCCACGCTGTACGATGTCGCACGGATGGAGCCCACCGTCCGCCGCTACCTCATCGAACAGGAAGTGCAGCTCTGGATGATGGCGCGGGCGACTCAGGTGGAGAAGACCGACGGTCGCCTGCAGGCCGTGGTGCTGGAGAACGGCGAGCGGGTGGAGGGCGACGTCTTCGTGGAAGCCACGGGCACCGCAGGCCCCCAGGGAAACTGCCGCCGCTACGGCAACGGCTGTGCCATGTGCATCCTGCGTTGCCCCAGCTGGGGCGGCCGCGTGAGCATCGCCGCGTGCGCCGGCGTGCAGGAGATGATGGGCCGCCGCGCCGACGGTTCCATTGGATCGATGAGCGGTTCGTGCAAACTGCACAAGGACTCCATCCACCCCGATCTGGTCGCCGAGCTGAACCGCACCGGGGTCGCCATCGTCCCTATCCCGAAAGAGCTTGTCCACACCGAGAAACTGGCCATCAAGGCGTGCCAGCAGTATGCGATGCCCGAATTTGCTGAGAACCTGGTCCTCCTGGATACCGGCCACGTCAAACTGATGACCTCCTTCTACCCGCTGGACGAGCTGCGGCGGATCCCCGGCATGGAAAACGCCCGCTACGAGGATCCTTACGCCGGGGGCAAGGGGAACTCGATCCGATATCTCGCGCTTTCCCCCAGGGACGATACCCTGCGCGTGGAGGGGCTGGAAAACCTCTTCTGCGCCGGGGAAAAGGCCGGCCTGCTCGTCGGCCACACCGAGGCGATCAGCACCGGTACCCTGGCCGGCCACAACGCGGTGCGCTACGCGCTGGGGCTCCCGCTCCTGACCCTGCCCCGTACCACCGCGGTGGGCGATGCCATCGCCTTCGTTCGCGAAGAGATGCAGACACCGGAGGGGATGACGCGCAAGTACACCTTTTCCGGGGCCACCTATTTCGAGCGGATGAAACAACTCGGCCTCTATACGACCGATGTGGCCGCGATCCGTGCTCGGGTCGAGGCCGCCGGGTGCAGCGGGATCTTCGCCCGCCGGTTGCCCTGAGCCGCCGGCGGGCTCCGTTTTTCGGGCGCAGGTTTCTGCAGAAAGGAGGTGCTTATCGAGGTCGGGCAAACGTGCACCCGGAGGGCGGAACGGCCGCATTGAAACCACAAGGAGGAGAATCCCATGGGGGAAACCGTACAGCTGACAGCTGCCCACTGGGTCTATGCGGCTTTCGTGATCCTGATCTTTGTCACGCTCGCCCTGCGGCGCGACACGGCGATCGTCTGCGTCATCGGAGCCTTCATCCTCGGGTGGATCATCATGGGTACCCCCATCGGAGGGCTCCAGGCGATCTTTAACGGCATGGTCCAGGCAGGCAAGGTACTGATCGACGTGGTGTTCATCATCTCCATCGTCGTCGCCCTGGCCAAGGGCCTGGAATCGATGGGAACGCTCTACTTGATGGTGCGCCCAGCAGCGAAACTGATGCGCACCCCTGCCCTCGCCTTCTGGGTCACCGGGATCGTGATGTACGTCGCCGCCCTCTTCATCTGGCCCTCTCCCGCGACAGCACTGGTCGGCGCCCTCCTCTTCCCCGCAGGAGTCGCCGTCGGCCTGCCCGCCATCTCCAGCGCGATGGCGATGAACCTCTTCGGGCACGGAGCGTGTCTGGCGACCGACCTGGTCATCCAGGGCGCTCCTAAGCTCACCGCAGAGGCCGCCGGGCTCACGGTTTCGGAGGTCATCCAGGCCAGCATCCCCCTCAACCTCGTCGCAAGCGTCGTCGCCCTGGTCCTCGCCTGGTTCCTGATCGTACGTAAGGACATCAAGGCCCATACCGTTACCGAGACCGAATACCTGAAGTTCGAGGAGGAACGCTCGAAGGCAGAGCAGCGCACCTACTCCCCTGCCGCCCGCACGGCCGCCTGGGTCGTGCCGATCGTCTTCCTGATCGAGGTGATCATTTTCATCATACTCAAGATCCGTGGTGGGGATGCCACCGCCGTGCTCGGCGGCACCTCCCTGGTGCTCCTTTCGATCTTTTCCTTGTGGGAGTACGGCCAGGAAGGTCTGGGCAAGATCACGGACAACCTGCGCGAGGGTTTCATGTTCGGGATGAAGGTCTTTTCCCCCGTCTTTATCGTCGCCGGCTTCTACCTCATGGGGGTCCCCGAGCATTGCACCGCGATCTTTGGTGACAAGGGACGGCCGCTGATCATCGAGCTGATCCAGGCGCTTTCCAACGCCATCCCCATGACCAAAGCC
>JBMFPK010000191.1:0-5208 GCA_049969155.1 Chloroflexia bacterium
GATCGCCACATCGCCCAGGTACGGGATGCCCCCCTCCAGCGCCGATTCCCCCAGCGCAAAGGCCATGACGTCTGTGGGCTCATCCCGCTGCAGGTATTCACGGTTGAGCCGCTGGATGCCGGAATCGGTCGTCAGCAGGATGCCCACCTCGCCCGCGGGAACCCCCTCCTGTGCGAGCGTCCAGCCGGCAAGGCGCTTCAGACGGCGAAGATCGAGCGTCTCCGCGGCTCCGGCGTCCGCCTGGATCTCCACTCGATATCTCAACGGGTTGCCTCCTGGGCCTTGCCGACCTCGGGGTAGACGATGCGCGGATGGTAGATTCCACGCAACATGCTGACGAACGCCTTCTGTACCACGCGCAGATCGCGGAAGCTCAGGTCACATTCGTCCAGTTGGCCGTCGCGCACGCGCTCCTCGATGATCCCGCTTACCAGCCGCGCCAGGGCGCTTCCCTCCTCCGAGCCGTCGGCCAGCAGCTCGCCGAGCTTCCCCGTCTGATTCAAGGAGCGGACGGTGGCCTCGACCGAATCGGCCAGCATCAGGATGGCCGACTCACGGGACTGCGGCTTGGGTCCGGGGTAGCGAAACGCCTCAGGGTCCACGGTTTCCTCTTCCTGGAGAGCCTTTCGGTAGAAGAAGGAGGCGAGCGTGGTGCCGTGGTGTTCGGCGATGAACCGGACGATTTGCTCGGGAAGGCGGTATTTGCGGGCCAGTTCCAGTCCCTCGCGCACGTGATCGATGATGATTTGCGCGCTCGTGCGTGGGGGAATCTCATCGTGGATGTTCGTGCGCCCGGCCTGGTTGTCGATGAAGAAATACGGGCGCACCAGTTTGCCTACATCGTGGAAATAGGCGCCCACCCGCACGAGCAGCGGGTCCGCACCGACGAGCTCCGCCGCGCGTTCCGCGAGGTTGCCCACCACGATGCTGTGGTAGTAGGTGCCGGGGGCCTCCTGCATCAGCCGCCGCAGGAGCGGGTGGTTCGGATTCGCCAGCTCCATCAGCTGAAGGACCGTCACCTCCCCGGAAAGCTGCCCGAGCACGCCGAAGGTCGCGAACGCCAGTGCCGCCGACACGAAACCGCCCAGCAGGCCGGCCGCCCCGTCCTTCAGCAGCGGGGCGATCTCCACGCTCCCGGAGCTCAACTGAAACGCCGCCAGCACCACCAGGTTCCCTAGCCCGGTGAACAGGCCCGCGTAGAAGAACGCGCTGGAGCGCTGCGCGCGGTAGATGCACAGGGTCGCCAGCAGCCCTCCCACAAAGGCGATCGTCGCGAGCTCCAGGCTGTTTCCCCCAAGCTGCCCGACCACAACCGCGACCACCAACACCGCCCCAAGGGAGACCAAAGGTCCCAGAAGGAGGGTCAGCACCATCGCGGTTGCAGCAGACGGAAAGGCGTAGGCCATTCCGACCCGCCCGGGGATCAGCAGGCGCGCCCCCGTGACCGTCACAACAAGGATCAACCCCAGAAGGATGATCCGGCGCAAGTTCTTCACCAGATCCGGCTGAAATCGGTAGAGCAGCCCCGTGTAGCCCCCCACAAGCCCGAGCACCAACCCCAGCCTTCCCAGGGCATCTGTCCAGGAGACAGTCGGGTTTCGCAGTCCAACGGCCTCCAGTTTCTCCAGATCCACATCCTTTACGATCTGCCCTTCCTGGAGGATCAGCTCACCCTCCAAGACTTGCACGACCCGGGGCTGCGTACGGGCACGGGCCTCCTGACGGCGACGCTCCGTCTCCACGGCATCCACAAGATAGTTGGGGACCAGGAAGGGACCCACGAGCTCCACGACCAGGGCCCGCTTGGCCGGATAGAAGGCGGTGGACACCCGATCCGGCAGGGTCTGCTGCAACGCTTTCAGGTCCGCTGCCGAGATCTGCCGCACCTGCCCCGGCCGAAGCGGATCCGCCACGCAGGCATCGAAGACGCGCAGTGCCTCCCGGGCGAGGTCCTGCCACTCGCCTGGCTGGAGGATGAGGAGCAGGTTGAGCGTGGGGGTGGTGAAACGTACCCCCTGGAGCCTTTCGAGCCGTTGGACCCGTTCTTCTCGGTCCAGACCGGGTGTGAAGAGGATTTCGCCCACTGCTTCAAGCGTCTGGGAAAGGCTGCGACGGCTTTGAAACGTCAGACTCGGGTCGAAGCGGAACACGTCGGCAACCGCAGCGGCCGCTGCCTCGCGGTCCGCCTCAGTGAGGATCTCGCTCACGTACCGGGTGGTGACAGGCGACTTGATGGAGCGAGGCGCCGGGAATCCGACGCGAACCTCGGCACCCACCGCACCCGGCAACAGTGGCAGGGTCAGCACCAGCCACAGGAGGATCGAGAGCACCAACCCGAACAGGACAAAACGCCATTCGAGCCTGCCCGCTTGCAAGTTCTCGGTTCCGAAAGATCGCCGGCCAATCGGCATGGTCCTGCCCCGTGGTACCTCGCGGTCATCCCCCAAGGGCTTCGCGGACGAGGGTCTGAACGACCCGTCCATCCGCCTGTCCGCGCACCTGCGCCATGAGGTGCTTCATCACCCTGCCCAGGTCCTCTGGTCCTCGAGCTCCCAATTCGTCGATCGTCTTGCGTACGAGGACGCGGAGTTCCGCCTCGTCCAGCTGTCGGGGCAGATAGGATTGGATGATGCGCAGCTCGCGTTCCTCGGCGCCGGCCAGGTCTTCCCGCCCCCCCTGGCGATAGGCCTGGATCGACTCCTGGCGCTGTCGCACCGCCTTGGTCAGCACCTGGATCACGCCCGCATCGTCGAGCTCCCGCTGCTGTTCGATCTCGGCATCGCGGATCGCCGCGCGGATCAACCGCAGGACAGAGAGACGCTCCGCGTCCTGATCGCGCAGAGCCGTCTTCATATCCTCCTGTATGCGCGCTTTCAAGTCCATCGTCGCCTCCTTCTCTGCCGCCCCATTATACCGAAAACGGGGTACGGATGCAAAGCCGGTTTGCGCCCCGGTAAGGGGTATAGTAGAATGGTCCGCAAACGGGATGATCGGTCGGGGACAACGAGGTGAAAGATGGACCGCACGCGCCAAGGTGTTCGCTGGGGCATCTGGTGGGCCGTCTTCGGGGCCTTTTGCTTTCTCCTTGGAAGCATCGTCGGCTGGAGCCTTCACGGATGGTTGCCGAACGTACGTCTGCCGTTCGAAGCAATAGGCCCCCAGCCACAGCCCTCCGTGACGCAGCTCGCCCAGGGAGACGTGCCGGAGGCCCTGAGGGAAAAGTTCGCGCTTTTCTGGCAGGTGTGGGACCTTGTCGAGCAACACTTCTACGATCCGAAGGCCATCGACTACCAGAAGATGGTCTACGGCGCCATCCAGGGAATGGTCGGATCCCTCGGCGACCCGTACACCTTCTTTTCCACACCTCAGCAGACGGAGATCGTGAGGACGCAGCTCCAGGGCGAATACGAGGGGATCGGCGCATACATCGATCAGGAGGAAGGGTGGCCCGTGATCCAGGGCCCGGTGAGCGACGACGTACCGGCCGCCCGGGCCGGCCTTCGACAGGGGGACATCATCCTCGAGGTGGACCACGTCAGCACCCAGGGAATGCCCCTGGAGCAGGTCATCGCGCGCATCAAGGGGCCTGCGGGAAGCCGCGTGACTCTCACGATCCTGCGGGGCGACCAGCCCCCCTTCGAGGTAACCCTGGTCCGTGCCCGCATCGAAGTGGCCAGCGTGACCTGGCGGATGCGCCCGGACGGTCTTGCTTATGTCCGTCTCTCCATCTTTGGCGGAGCTACCGCGGAGGAACTGGACAACGCCCTCGAAACGCTCCTTGCCGCCCATCCGAAAGGATTGATCCTCGACCTGCGGGGGAACGGCGGGGGCTATCTGACCGCGGCACAAGAGGTGTTGGGCCGTTTCCTAGATCGAGGAACTGCAGCCTACCAGGCAAACCGGGACGGTAGCCTGACACCCCATCCGATCTTGCGCGGCCGCATCCGGGTGCTCGACCTGCCGATGGTCGTGCTGGTGAACGGCGGCTCTGCCAGCGCCTCCGAGATCGTTGCCGGTGCTCTGCAGGACAACGGCCGCGCGGTGCTGATCGGCGAGCAGACCTTCGGCAAAGGATTGATCCAGAGCAACTTCGATCTCCCGGACGGCAGCTCCGTCCGGGTCACCGTGGCTCGATGGCTCACGCCCAACGGCAGGCAGATCCAGGGCCAGGGATTGACCCCCGACCTGATCGTGCCGCTGCCGCCCGAGGACTACGAGGCCGGACGCGATCCGCAACTGGACGCAGCGGCGGCCTATCTCCTCCAGAAGCCGCTCCCGCCATCCGCGGCAACCCCTACCCCGACCCCGGCCACCACGCCGACGGCAGCCCCCACGCCTTGAGAGGAGGTCTCGATGCCGCGCGATCCCACCCGTTCTTGCTTCGCCTGCGGCGAGGACAACCCGATCGGCCTGCATCTGCGCTTCTCCTACGGGGACGGATCCGCGGAGGCCTGCTTCGTCCCTCAACCGGCGCACCAAGGCTTTCCCGGGTTGTTGCACGGGGGCCTCGTGGCGACTCTGCTGGACGAGGCGATGGCACACGCGGTGATCGCTTCCGTGGGACCCGCAGTCACAGGCGAGATCCGCGTCCGGTTGCGCGGACGCGGCGTGCGGCTCGGCGAGCCGGTGCGGGTGCGCGGATGGATTGTCGAACGGCGTGGCCGGCTGGTCCAGGCGGAAGCGGAGGTCGTTGGCGCAGATCACACGGTCCTTGCCCAGGCAGAAGGCAAGTTCATGCGGGTCTCGACCCTAGAAGGAGCCCCGTCGCTCGCCGTCGCGGGTGCCTCAGCGGCGGAACAGGCGCACGATCAGGTTGAGCAGGAGCGTGAGCAGGAGGCTCAGCAATAGGCAGGTAGCGATCGGGAAATAGAAAGTCCATCCCCCGCGCTGGATACGGATGTCTCCCGGAAGGCGCCCCAAGAAGGGAAGCCGGCCGGCGAGCACCAGCAGGAGGCCGACCAACACCAGACCGCCTCCCAAGAGCACCAGAATCCAACCCAGGTGACGAAACTCACCCACCGCTTGTACCTCCACTCGCCCCTCAGGGGCAGGGAAAAAGGGAAAAAACCCTGCCCCGAGCTTTCCTGCCTTTCACCAGACCGGCAGCTCCCCTCGCGCCAGCCGCTGCGTGAAGGTGTAGATTCCGGCCAGTTCGTGTTCCATCGTCTCGCGGATGGGGCCTTCCACATCGCTCAGGCTGACACCCGG
>JBMFPK010000192.1:0-5169 GCA_049969155.1 Chloroflexia bacterium
CACTACCGCATCGATCGCCTGGTCCGTGATCCCCTCGCTCGCCTCCTCGGGCCAGACGGTAGCCACGATTTCGTCGCGCGTGCAGATCGCCCCAGCCCGGTCGCAGAGCAGCTCGAGCAGCCGGTACTGCGCCGCGGAGAGGGGTGGCACCACCTCGACGCCGTCCACCCAGACACGGTGGCTCGCCCGATCCAGGTAGATCCCCCGGCGGGTGGGCCCGGACCGATAGAGCGGCGCGGTCGACTCGCTCCCGATGAAGAGGATGGAGTAGCGGGCCGCGATTCCGATCTCGTCGCCGTCCTGGAGCAGGCGGACGCCGCTCACCAGACTGCCGTTGAGGAAGGTGCCGTTGCGGCTGCCCTCATCGCGCAGGTAATAGCGCCCCCCTTCCCGGAAGATCCTCGCGTGATGGCGCGAAACCTGGCGATCCGGCAGGACCAGACCGCAGGTCTCCTCACGGCCGATGACCAGGGATTCTGCGGTCATGGGGCACTCCCATTGCTGCCCGCTGACCTTGTCGTGGACGACCAACAGAGGCTGTTCCTGCTTTTCCATCGGCTCTCACTCCAGCAGGAAAGACCGGACCCGTCCCGGCACGCGCCTTCAGCCCCTCAAGCGGGATTCCCGCCGGCGATCGCTCGCGCAAAGGCGGCTCCGAAAGCTTCTCCCCGGCGCAATTCCTCCGCCGTCGGGGCCCCCACGAACTCGAACGAATCGACGAGTTCCCAGCCGAGATCCGCGATCAGCCGTTCGAACTCCTTCTGCGCACCGCCGCTCCATCCGTAGCTTCCGAAGCGCGCCACGCGCCGGTTGCGGACCCCCTTTCGCCCGGCCACGTCGAGCACGTGGGCCATCGGTGGGAACAGGCCACCCTCGTACGTCGGCGCCCCGACCATCACCCCGGCCTGCGTCCACAGCGAGGGAAGGATGTAGCTCACGTGGGTGCGCGTGACGTCAAAGATCTCCACCGGCACGCCCTGGCTGGAGATCCCCCGCGCTACCACGTTCATCATCTTCTCGGTATTGCCGTACATCGACGCGTACAGGAAGGCGACCCCGGCCTCCGCTGGTCCCGTGGCGTACCCGGCCCAGCGCCGATAGAGCTCGACGATACGGCCGGGGTTCTTGCGCCAGATCAGGCCGTGGGAGGGGGCAATGGCCGCGATCGGGATCTCGGCGAGCTTCTCGATCGCCCGCAGCACCATGCGGCTGAAGCGCGCCACGATGTTCGCATAGTACCGCAGCGCCTCCCGCTCGTAGAACGCCAGGTCGCTGCACTGATCGTCGAACAGTGCACCCCGCAGCGCCCCGTACCCACCGAAGGCGTCGCAGGAAAAGAGCACCTGGTTGGCCGGCTCGTAGGTCATCATGGTCTCCGGCCAGTGGACAAAGGGGGTATGAATGAACCGGAGCTGATAGCGTCCCAGGGAAAGCGTCTCCCCGTCCGCAACAGCGCGGACGTTCTCCCGGATGCCGTAGAAGGTCTCCAGCATCGACTTGGCCTTCTCCGTGCAGAGGATGACCGCCTGGGGGGCGATGCGCAGGAGGGTCCGCAGGATGCCCGTGTGATCCGGCTCCAGATGGTTGAGGATGACCAAGTCGATCTGACGCAGGTCCGTCACCTCTGCCAGCTGTTCCATGAACTCGTCGACCTTGAACGCTTTCGTCAGGTCGATCAACGCTCGCCGTTCGTCACGGATGAGGTAGGCGTTGTAGGAGACGCCCTCTTGGGTGATCGGCCAGAGCCCCTCGAAGAGGTCCGTGGTACGGTCGTTGACCCCCACCCAGAAGACATCCGGATAGATCTCCACCGCGGACATGGCAACCTCCCTGGTGATGGGACGCGATGTGAAACTGCCCTCCGGCCCGGGCGTGCCTGGTGACCGGGATGAGTATACCATGTCTCACAGGGAAGCGCAATCCAGTTGCGCACCGCCGCGCCGTATAGTAGAATGGGCCGCAGCGCGAGCGCCGTTCCCGTTTCGAGCGCTTAGGTGTGACACCGGAGGGACGGATGGAGGCCTTTGAACCGCAGATCATCGGCTTCTGCTGCCATTACTGCGCCTATGCAGCCGCCGATATGGCGGGAAGCCTGCGGCTCTCCTACCCACCCAATGTCAAGGTCATGGAGATCCCGTGTTCCGGCCGCATCGATGTGCTGCACATCCTGCGCGCCTTCGAGCAAGGGGCGGACGGAGTTTTCGTCGCCGGCTGACTGGAGGGCACCTGCCATTACCTGGAAGGTAATCGGCGAGCTCGAAGGCGCGTTGCCTATGCCCAGCAGATCCTGGCAGCCATCGGCCTGGAGCGAGAACGGCTGGAGTTCTACAACCTCTCTTCCGCGGAGGGAACGCGGTTCGCCCAGATCGCGGCCGATCTGACCGAACGGATCCGCCGGTTGGGCCCCAACCCGTTGCGCCGCCGCTGAGCCTGGAAGGAGTTGCTATGGAGCTTTCCGTTTACCGGGAACGCGAGTTCCCCATCACGGAGAGCTGGGCGTATCTGAACCACGCAGCGGTTTCCCCGCTGCCGAACCGGGTGGTCGAGGCGATGGTGCGCTTCCTCGAAGCGCGGCGAATGGGCGAACTGGGCCTCGAGGATCAGGAACCGATTACGGAAGCGACCCGTCTCCTTGCAGCCCAGCTTCTGAACGCCTCCCCCGAGGAAATCGCCTTCGTCGGTTCGACGAGCGACGGGCTGAACCTTGCCGCGCAATCGTTGCCGCTGGGGCCCGGGGACAACGTGATCCTGTGCGACATGGAGTTTCCCGCCAACGTGTACCCCTGGATGAACCTGCGGAGGAAAGGGGTGGAGGTGCGCATCGTCCCTCACGATGGGGGCGGACTGACCCCGGCGCGCCTCGCGGGCCACCTCGACAGCCGCACGCGGGCGGTCACTGTCAGCTCCGTGCAGTTCCTTTCCGGCTACCGCGCCGATCTGCCTGCCCTTGCCCGGCTTGCCCATGAGGCCGGCGCGGTGCTCGTGGTAGATGCGATCCAGTCCTTGGGCGCGGTCCCTATGGACGTGCGCAGCTGCGGCGTGGACATCCTGGCAGCCAACGGCGCGAAGTGGCTCATGGCGCCGATCGGCATCACCGTGCTCTATGTGCGCCGGGAGTGGATCGAGCGGCTCCAGCCGACCTACGCCTACTATAGCGCAGTGGTCCGTCCCGAGCCGTACCTCGCATACGACTGGACCCTGCGTGCGGACGCACAGCGCTTCGAGCCGGCCAGTCCGAACGTCGCCGGCCTCTATGGGCTGCACGCGGCACTGTCCCTGCTTCTGGAAGTCGGCGTCGAGCGGATCTATGCCTACCTGTTGGAACTCACGGACCACCTGATCTCCGGGCTAGAGGCGCTGGGGTTCGAACTCCTCACCCCCCGCGATCGGGAGCGCCGGGCCGGCATCGTTACCTGCCGCACTCCCGATGTCCCGGGGGACTGGGAGCGGCTCAAGGATGCGCACGTCCTGGTCTCGCAGCGCGAGGGATACCTGCGCATCTCCCCCCACTTTTACAACCTACCGGAGGAAATCGACCGCTTGCTCGAGGTGCTCGCGTCGCGGAACCGCTGAAGGGGCAGCACTACTCGTCACCGTGGAGCGCTTCGCGCAGCGAGAGGACCTCCCGCCGCAGCGAAGCATCCACCTCGATCTCTTGCGCGATCCGCTCGCAGCCGTACAGGACCGTCGTGTGGTCCCGGCCACCCAGCTGCTGGCCGATCTCCGCAAACGAGATCCCGGTCTCCTCCCGCATGAGGTACATTGCAATCTGTCGGGGAAGGGCAACTTCCTGCTTCCGACTCTTGCTGCAGAGGTCCTCCGGGCTCAGGCCGAACCGTCGGGCGACGGCCTCCAACACCCGCTGGGGGGTAACGGAGCGCCGCCGGCTCTGGAAAAAGACCTCGTCCAGCGCCCGCTGGGCGAGTTCCACGCTCAGGGGCACTCCGTTGAGCTCCGCAAAGACCAGGACGCGGTTCAACGCTCCCTCCAGTTCGCGGATGTTGCTCTGCACCCGCTGCGCCAGGAACTCGGCAACCGCCTCCGGAAGGGACACCTCCCGTTCTTCCGCCTTGGCCCGGAGGATGGCCATCCGCGTTTCCAGGTCCGGAGGCTGGATGTCCACAATCAGGCCCCCTTCGAACCGCGAGCGGAGGCGCTCCTCCAACGTGAGAATCGCCTTCGGGGGCCGGTCGCTCGTGATGACCACCTGCTTGCAGGCTGCGTGAAGCGTGTTGAAGGTGTGGAAGAACTCCTCCTGAGTGCTTTCCTTGCCGGCAATGAACTGGATATCGTCGATCAGCAGGATGTCGTTGCTCCGATAGCGCTGGCGGAACGCATCCGTCTGCTGCCGCCGGATGGCGTTGATCAGGTCGTTCGTGAAGGTCTCGGAGGAGACGTACAGCACCCGGAGGTTCCCGTTCCGCTGCAGCGCATAGTGCCCCACCGCGTGGAGGAGATGAGTCTTTCCAAGGCCGACTCCCCCGTAGATGAACAACGGGTTGTAGGCGTGCGCCGGGTTCTCCGCGACGGCCATGGCTGCGGCATGGGCCATCCGGTTGTTGCTTCCCACCACGAACGTGCTAAAGGTGTACCGAGGATTCAGCCCCACCGACAGGGCCGGGAAGAGCGGCATTTGCCGCAAGGACGGTGCCAAGCCATCCGACTCGGCCGGGACACTGGCGGCCGGAGCCCGCTTTCGCCCCGTGGGTTCGCCCTTTCCTCCGCCTGCGCTCCCGTTGCCGGTCACCACGACTCGGACCTGTACCGTGTACCCCAGGACGTTGGACAACGTACGGCGGATCAAGTCCCGGGCACGTCGTTCCAGCCATTGCTTGGCGTACGAGTTCGGCGTGCCCACAACGACCAGGCCGTCTTCAAAGGCGACGATCGACGTTCCCTGGAACCAGGTCTCGAAATCGGATCGCGGCAAGCGCAACTGGAGATCGCCCAATACCGCTTGCCAGACCTGCCGCGCGTTCAAGCGAACCTCCTCCGCCGTCGCTTGGGGATCCCCTCCGAAGACGGGGCCTTCACGGCCGCAACTCGCCCCTATCATACCAAGGCCACCCTCACGCTGCAAGCGGCAAGCCGGTTCTTTCTATAAAAGTTCATCATACCGAAGGCCAATAAAGATAAACCCTTTTTGGATCCAAAGCCCCTGAAACCGCC
>JBMFPK010000193.1:0-5163 GCA_049969155.1 Chloroflexia bacterium
CCAGGGCATCCAGGGCATCTCTGACCTGATCACCGTGCGCGGCCTGATCAACCTGGACTTTGCCGACGTCAAGGCGATCATGTCCAACGCGGGCTCCGCGCTCATGGCCATCGGCTACGGCACCGGAGAGCGTCGGATGGTGGATGCCGCGCAGGCCGCCATCTCCAGCCCGCTCCTGGAGATCTCGATCGACGGGGCAAAGGGTGTGCTGTTCAACGTGACGGGCGGACCGGAACTGACCATGTGGGAAGTCAACGAAGCGGCAGAGATCATCGCGCGTGCAGCAGACCCCGACGCGAACATCATCTTCGGCGCGGTGATCGACGAGAACATGCGGGACGAGGTCAAGATCACGCTCATCGCCACCGGTTTCGACCACGAGCCTCGGGCCCGTTCCCGCACCTCCCGTACCACGAAGGAGCGCGAGAGCCCCGTCACCCGTCCCGAGATCGAGGAGGAAATCCCCTCCTTGCTGGCCCAAGAGGACGAGATCGATATCCCCCCTTTCCTTCGCTACCGGCAGCGGCGGGGGGCTTAGGGGGGACGGTCGGGCGAGGCCCGGGGTGGCCAGGACGGCTCGATGAGGGATAACCTGGAGCAGGTGGCCGAGGAGATACGGGCGGAGTTGGCCCGCCAGGATCGCCTTCGTGAGGAGGCGCTTCTCCTCTCGCGAAGCGTCATCCGACTGTCCGCGCTGGCCATCCGCGCGATCCACCGCGAAGAGTTCCCGGATGCGGAGGAGCGATTAGCCGAGGCGCGTGAGGCGGTCGGCCGCCTGGACGAGATCGGCCGTGCCTGCCCGCTGTTCCAGGCTACGGGGTTCACCACGGATGCCCAAAAAGAGTACGCCGAGGCTTGCCTGACCTTCGCGCTCCTGCGCGGCCGGCCGCTTCCTCGCCCCGAGGAACTGCGCGTCCCCGTCGCACCCTACCTCAACGCCCTGGGCGAGGCGGCCACGGAGCTGCGCCGGTCCATTCTGGATGCGCTGCGCGTCGAACGCCTGGAGCAATGCGAAGGGCTCCTGGAGGCCATGCAGAGCATCTACGATTTTCTCGTCACTGTAGACTATCCCGAGGCGCTTACGGGCGGGCTTCGGCGCACGACGGACAACGTACGCCGCGTGCTCGAGAACACGCGCGGAGATCTCACCACCGCCTTCCGTCAGCATCGCCTCCAGGAGGACCTCCGCCGCCTCGAGGAGCGATTGCTTCACCCCCCGCCTTGAGTTGTGGGCGTCCCTCCGGTCGGGGGCCTGCCCGCGGGTCCCTTCGCCTGGGGCGATCCTCCCGGCTCGGCGGTCTGCCCGCTTGGAGTCGACGGTGGCAGATTCTCCCTACATTCGCGCCTCCGAAATCCAGGCCTATTGCTACTGTGCCCGGGGGTGGTGGCTGCAGTACGTCCGCGGCTTTCAGATTCAGGATACCACGCGGCTCGACGCCGGGCGCGAAGCGCACCAACGCCACGCCCGCGTCCTGCTGAGCGCCACGCGCTTGCATAGGCTCGCTTGGGCCACGCTGATTGCAGCGCTCTTGCTCCTCTTGGTAGGCGCTCTGTTGCTGAGGAAAGGCTGATGGGCGCGATCCTCCTGCTTTTGGCCGTTCTCCTGGCGGCGCTTGCCTGGGCCCTTTGGCGCCTCGCGCGAGGGAAGCAGCAGCGAATCGGTCTTCCACGGCTGCGGGCTGTCTATGTGGACGAGCGGGACTGGAAGCGTACGGACGCTGTACTGCGCTCGGAGCGCTACCGCCTGATCGGCCGCCCGGACTACCTGCTGGACGACCGTGGCCGGACCGTACCGGTCGAGGTCAAACCGGGCCGCCGAGCGGCCCAGCCGTACCTGGGCGACGTCATGCAACTGGCTGCTTACGGACTGTTGCTGGAAGAGGTGACGGGGGAAATGCCTCCCTATGGCCTCCTGCGCTACAGCAACGCGACGTTCGAAGTGCCCTTCAACCGGGACCTCTTCCAGAAGGTGCTGGAGCTGCTCGGCGAGATGGAAGGGGTTCGTCAGGAAAAAGAGGTGCCGCGCAGCCACAACGATGCGACCCGCTGTGCCGCCTGCGGTCTTCGCTACGCCTGCGGGGAATGGGCCCTCTGAAGCGAGTCTTCGGGTGCGAAAGGGAGCATGGGTAGGGCGAAGGCCTTCCATGTAGCGGCTCCTCCGCGGAGTTGCCTTCTCAGCCAAGTTGACAGAAAGCCTGGCGTGGGTTATGATGTATTTGACGCGATGCGTCAAATTGCACATCCAGGAGGTGTGAGATGTCGGAAAGCGCACCGACGCGCCGCCGGAAAGCCCGGGCTCCGGAGCAGCCCGAGAAAGAGCTGTTCCAGTTGACCCGAAGGGTCCTCCTGGCCGGTGTGGGAGCCGCGGCGCTGGCCTACGATGAGGCCAGCGCGTTCCTGAATCGCCTGGTCGAGCGCGGCGAGCTGGCCGAAGAGCAAGCGCGAAAACTGCTGCGGGAGGTGCGCGAACGGAGAGGGGGGCAGGTGGGAAAGGTGCGCTCCCGCCTTCACAGCAGGCTCAGCGAAGCGCTGCAGGCCGTGGGGGTTCCCACGCGTGCCGATCTGGAGGCGCTCGAGGCACGGCTGGATCGGCTGACCGAACGGCTCGAAGCTCTCTTAGGCGAAAAGCGCGAAGCCTAACGCGGCCGGCGCACGCCGTTCGACCTCACGACGCAACACCCGAGGGAGTGACTTGCAGACCGTCCGGCGCTACGCGAACCGCAAGTTCTACCATCTCCAGGGCCATCGGTACATTACCCTGGAGGGGATCGCCACCTTGGTTCGCTCCGGCGAACCGGTCTCTATCTTCGACCACGCGACCGGCCGGGAGATCACGACAGAAGTCCTGGCGCAGATTGTGGTCCAGGAGCTGCCCGCCGACGATGCGGCGATCCGTGGCCCGCTGAAATCCGCGTTCCACGCGCTCATCCAAGTGGGGCGCCTGCCGCTGGACGAACTCGTCCGGCTCCTTGTCGTCGCCGCCGGGCTCCCGACCCGTTCCGACTGGCAGCGCCTGGAGCACCGGGTGTCGCAGCTCGAATCCGCCGTACAGCGCCTCTTTGACGCGGAAAGGTCCGGCGTGCTATAATCGGCCTCCGTGTAGGATCGGAACCCTGTCCGGTAAGGAGATTCCATGAGACTTTCCCGCTTTTTCCCCGGTACGCTGCGCCAGGCGCCCGCCACCGCGGAAGCCCCCAGTTACGCGCTCATGCTCCGCGCCGCCTTGATCCGTCCGTTCGGGAGCGGCGCCTTCCTCTGGTTGCCCTATGGGCAGCGGGTTCGGCAACGCTTCCTCGCGCAACTGGAACGGCGTCTGGCGGAATGCGGAGCGCAGGAGGTCTCCTTCGGCCTGCTCTTCGGGGAGCTGCCCGAGGCCTCTTCCCTTTTTGCCAGCCTGCCGGGAACGTGGATGCGCGATCGGACGGGCCGGCCCGTGTTCCGCCCCGATTCGGGCATTCCGCTTCTCTTGCACTTTTTGCGGCACGAACTCCGCTCGCACAGGCTGCTTCCCTTGACCCTGTACAGCGTTCGCACGAGGTCGCCGCTTGCCCCTGCCGGCGGGAGCGGCGTGCTGGCCGAGGGAGATGGGCTGGTCGTGGAAATCGGGTCGTTGCATCCGGATGAGGCATCACGGGGGGAAGGTGCCGCGACGCTGGAGCGGGTCGTCCAGGAGACCCTTGCCGAGTGGGGCCTCCGGTCGATCACCGCGGAGACGATCGTCGAACCAGGCAGCGTGCCGGGCAGCGCCTACCTCGCTGCGGACGTGCCTGGGGGCTTTGAGTTCCTGCACTGCGAGAGCTGCGGTTACGCCGCGGATGCGGGCGTGGCGACCCGGGCGAAGGACGCGCCCCCCAGCGAACCGATGCTGCCGTTGGAGGAGGTTGTGACGCCTGGATGTCACACGATCACTGCCCTGGCGGAATACCTGGGCATACCGAAGGAGCGTACCGCCAAGGCGGTGTTCCGCATGGCCGGGGAGAGGTTCGTGTTCGCGATCGTCCGGGGAGACATGGAGGTGAACGAGGCCAAACTCGCCCGGATCGTCGGCGCGCGGGATCTCCGGCCGGCCCAGGAACCTGAGATCGCCGCCCTAGGGGCCTCCCCGGGCTATGCCTCTCCGATCGGAATCCGCCGAAGCGCCCCCGAGTTCGGCATCCGTCAGGTCGTGATCGTGGCGGACGAACTGATCCCGCGTTCTCCGAACCTCGTTGCCGGTGCGAACCGCGAGGATAGGCACCTTCGCAACGTGAACTACGGGCGCGACTATGTCGCGGACATCGTTGGCGATATCGTGTCCGCGCAGGACGGCGATCCCTGTCCGAGGTGCGGCTCTCCCTTGAGACAGCGTCCGGCCGCCGTGCTGGCGCGCACCTGGCTCCCCGAAAGCGCGCAGGGGGACGAACTCACCTTTCAGGATGCAACGGGCCTCGAGCGCCCGATATGGCTGGCCTGCGCGGAAGTCGAGCTGGACCGGTCGATCGCTGCCTGCGTCGAGCAACACCACGACGCAGCAGGGATCTCCTGGCCGGCGGCCGTTGCCCCGTATCTGGTGCATCTGGTGTGCCTTGGAGAAGGGGAGGAAATCGCGAGCACGGGAGAAACGCTCTACCGGGAGCTCCAGGAAGCTGGTCTGAGCGTGCTGTTCGACGATCGTCCGGAGAGTGCCGGCGTCAAACTGGCGGATGCAGACCTCCTCGGTGCACCTCTGCGGGTAACGGTGAGCCGGCGTGCACTGGCCGCAGGAGGGGTCGAGGTGAAGGGAAGGGACGAACCGCGCGATGCGGCCCGTGTGGTCCCGCTGAGCGAGGTGCGCGCGCGGGTTCTCGCCTGCCTGCAGCACCGATCCGCCCGAGAAGGTTGCTGAGCCCGGCCGCATCAGGAGAAAAGCGATGGTGGAAGCACGCGTCATTTGGCAGGAGGGCCTCCGCTTCGAGGCCGTTGCGCCGACCGGTCACCGCTGGATCATCGACAGCCCGCAGGGGGAAAATGCGGGCCCCAGCCCGATGGGGTTGCTCCTCGTGGCCCTCGCCGGTTGCACGGCGATGGATGTGATCTCCATCCTGCAGAAGCAGCGCCAGCCGGTGCGGGGGTTCGAAGTCGTCGTACGGGCCGAGCGCGCGGAGCAGCACCCGAAGGTCTATACCTCTTTTGACGTCATCTATC
>JBMFPK010000194.1:0-5151 GCA_049969155.1 Chloroflexia bacterium
GCGAATCGCCCAAGTCCTGGCTGGGAGTACCGCTGGTCGCTGCGGACAAGGTCGTAGGGGTCATGGCCATCCAGAGCTACGAGCAAGAGTACCTCTACGATGAGCAGGACCTGGACCTGCTCACCACCATTGCCTCCCAGGTCGCTGTCGCCATACAGAACGCGCGGCTGTTTCAGCAGACCATGGAAGCCCGAGATCGGCTCCAGGCCATCCTGGAGTCGACGCACGACGGGATCCTGATGCTGGACCTGGAGGGGCGCATTCTCCTTGCGAACCCGCCTGTCGAACGGTGGGCGGGCGTCGTGCGGGAGCGGATCATCGGTCGGACCCTGCCGGCGCTGCTCCGCCAGGCGGCGCGCCAGAATCCGGATGCCGCACGGGGAATGCTGGCCGAGCTCCGGAAAGGTCTGCGGCAAATTGCAGAAGACCCTATGGCTGTGCTGCATGGCGAGTTCGAAAACCCGACCGGAATCGCTCAGGCATTCGCCTGGCTGAGCGCGCCGGTGGTGGACCAGCAAGGACGGCAGATCGGGCGCATCCTCGTGATCCGAGATGTGACCGAGGCCCGGGAAGCCGAACGGATGCGCGAGGATCTGGTCAGTATGATCGTGCACGACCTGCGAGGGCCGCTCACCGCCTTTCTGGGCGGGTTGCAGGCCGTTCTCGGCCGAGACCTGGGGCCGCTCACCGCCGAGCAGCAGATCCTGCTGGAAGCTGCACTCGACGGCGGACGCGATATGCTGGAGATGGTGAATACCCTGCTGGACATCCGGCGGCTCGAGGCGGGGAAGATGCCGCTGCACTTTGGGCCCGTGCGCCTGGACGAGGTCGTCAAGCGGACCGTCGGCCGGCTGAGCGCCTTGATCGAAGAGCGGCAACTGGCAGTGGAGATCCAGGTTCCTCCAGATCTGGTCGTGCGGGCAGACGAAGAGAATCTCGCCCGCGTTTGGGAGAACCTGTTGCACAACGCGATCAAGTACTCCTACATGGGCGGGAGCGTGCGTCTCGGGAGCCGCATCGAAGCGGGTCGCGCCCTCTGTTACGTGACCGACTACGGGGTTGGGATCCCGAGATCGCAGCAGGAACGCATCTTCGAAAAGTTCGCCCAGGCGAACCAGCCAGGAGCGCCGCGCGGTTCGGGGCTCGGGTTGACCTTCTGCCGCCTGGCCGTTGAGGCCCACGGCGGCCGGATCTGGGTCGAAAGCGAGGAAGGAAAGGGAAGTACCTTCTACTTCACCCTTCCCCTTTGGGAAGGGTGAGAGGGCTCAGCGCTGCGAACCGCGCAGCATCTCGATGATCGTCCGCACCATGATGCGCAGGTCGAAGCCGATGGACCAGTTCTCGACGTAGTAGAGGTCATAGTTCGTCCGTTCCTCGATCGAGGTGTCGCCCCGGAGCCCGTTGACCTGCGCCCAACCGGTGATCCCGGCCTTTTCGCGATGCCGCCGCATGTAGCCGGGCACCATCTGGCTGAACTGCTCCACGAAGCACGGACGTTCGGGCCGCGGGCCGACCACGCTCATTTCCCCGAGGAGGACGTTAATGAACTGTGGGATCTCGTCGATGGAATGCCGCCGCAGGAACGCCCCGAGCCGGGTCACCCGGGGGTCGTTGGGCGCTGCCCATACAGGTCCCGTCCGCTCCTCGGCCCCCTCGGTCATCGTGCGGAACTTGATCACAAAGAAAGGCTTCCCGTCCAGGCCAACGCGCTCCTGGATATACAGGGCCGGCCCGGGCGATTCCAGCTTGATCAGGAGGGCGATCAATAGGAGGAAAGGGGCCGTAACGAGGAGCACGATCGTGCTCACGACAATGTCCATCGCGCGCTTTAACACCCGATTGAAGCCGGCCAGCGCCGGATTGCGCACGCTCGCGAGGGGCAGGCCGTTCAGGTCGCTCAGCGTTACCTCGTTGCGGGTGATGATCTGGAACGCGTCCGGATAGACCTTGATCTCGACGGGAAAGTCGGCGCATCGGGAGACGATGTCCAGGACCCGCTGGTAGGGGGCCTGCATCGCCACCAGCACCTCGTCGACCCGGCTCTTGGCCAGGATCTCCGCGATCTCTTCCGTGCGGCCCAGCACCGGGACTCCGGAGACTTCCTCTCCTGCTCTCCGTTCGTCGTCCAAGAAGCCCACGACCTGGTACCCTAACGAGGGCGAGCGGCGGATCTGCGCCAGGATCATCTGCCCGACTTCCCCCGCGCCGACCAGCAGGATCCGTCGGGGGTCGTACCCCCTGCGGCGCAGCCAAGCGAGGAAGAGATCGAAGGCGAAGCGCTCCAGGTTCACAAGCAGGATGCTCAGCAACCAGCCGTAGGCGAGGATCAACGGGGAGTAGACGAAGCGATCGCGCAACAGCACCGTGTTCAGCGCGATCCCGATCATCGTGCCCACCGAGAGCGCGCTGAAGATCTTGAACGCCTGGTCCACCAGGGAGCCGGCACGGCGCATACGGTAGAGGTGGGTAGAGCGGAACGCGATGAGGATCGGCAGCACGAGGAGGGCAAGCATCGCCGCCGCAGTCCCAGGGGCAGGAGGTAGGTAACGGCCAGCGATGTCCGTCGAAAACCGCCACCGGTAGACCAGTACAAACGATACCCCGACGGCGAGCACGTCCAGGATTACCTGCACCAGGACAAGCAAGGCGTGCCGTAAGCGTTCCATCACCACCCTCCGCGTCGGCCCAGCAGCCGGAGCAGCCGAGCCAGGCCGTAGCGCAGCGAGATGCCCGCATCGATGAGGAGGTTCACGGCCCACGGGTAACGGGCGGCGTAGTGCTTCCGGTGGAAGATGCGCATCGCATCGTAGAAGGCGCGCAGAGTCGTCTCGGGGATCTTCCGGCTGGATGCACGTTTCCGGTGCTGCACCACGACCTCGGGGTAGTAGTAGATCTTCCAGCCCCGCTGCTTGATGCGGTAGGCCCAGTCGAGGTCCTCTCCGTACATGAAGAACGACTCGTCCAGCGGCCCGACTTCCTCCACCACCCGCGCGCGCACGAGCATGAAGGCCCCGCAGACGGCATCCACCTCCGCCGTGGCATCTGGGTCGAGATAGGTCAGGTTGTAGCGGCCAAAGCGCCGGCTTCGCGGAAAGAGCGCGGAGAGACCGAAGAGCCGATAGAAGGCGATCTCCGGGGAAGGAAACGAGCGGCGCGCCGCACGGTCCAGCCGACCGTCCGGCAGGACGAGCTTCGGGCCGGCCGCACCGGCCTCCGGATGCGCCTCCATGAAGGCGACCATGCGCTGGAGTGCGTCCGGGGGAAGCTCGGTGTCGCTGTTCAGCAACAGGACATAGTCCTCCGCCCGCCATCGGCCGCCGTTCTGCGCGGCACGCAATCCCAGATTGACCGCGTAGGCAAAACCCCCGTTGTGGTCGCTTTCGAGCAGGTGGACCTCAGGAAAACCCTCCCGAACGCGTTGGACACTGTCGTCTGCAGAGGCGTTGTCCACCACAAAGAGCTGCATCGGCGGCGCATTCCGCTGGCCCCGCAGGGAGGCCAGGCACCGGCACAGGAGATCCGCGGTGTTATAGTTCGGGATGATCACGTGCACCAGAGGCGCACCTTCAGCAACCATCGGGCCCCTCAACCCGTTTCGTCCGAGGCTTCACGCCGCTTGGCCTCTTCCCAAAGCGCATCCATATCGGACATCGGCATCCGCTCCAGCGGTACCCCACGCCGCGCGGCCTCCGACTCCAGCCAGGCAAACCGCCGGCAGAATTTGCTGTTCGTGGTGCGCAGGGCATCCTCCGCGTCGATCCCCAGCCATCGCGCCAGGTTGACCAGAGCAAAGAGCAGATCGCCGAGCTCCTCGGCGCGTTCCTCCTCCGTCTCGGCCCGCCGGAGCTCCTCCATCTCCTCCTGGACCTTGGCCCAGACCTCCTCGACGCGCGTCCAGTCGAAACCGACACGTGCCACACGCCGCCCGACTGCCTGCGCGAAGGCGAGCGCGGGAAGCGCACGCGGCAGGCCATCGAGCAGCGACCCTCCATCCGTCCCTTCCGCGCACCGCTCGGCTGCCTTGATCGCCTCCCAGTTGCGCAGCACCGTCCGACTGTCCGGCGCATGGATTGCGCCGAAAACGTGGGGATGCCGGCGGATCAGCTTGGCGTTGATCTCGGCCAACACATCCCCCAGGTCGAACGCGCCTTCCTCGCGCGCCAGCTGGGCATGCAGAAAGATCTGCATGAGGAGGTCTCCGAGCTCCTGCCGCAGATCCTCCAGGTCCCCGCGGTCCAGCGCGTCCAGAACTTCGTAGCACTCCTCCAGAAGGTTGTTCCGCAGCGAGGCATGGGTCTGCTCGCGATCCCAGGGGCATCCTCCGGGCCCACGCAACTTTGCGCAGATCCACTCCAGGGTCGCAGGCAACCGCAGCGCGCGCTCGGGGGGTAGCGGCGGAAGGTAGATCACCGCTGCCCTCGCGGGCGGCAACTGTTCTCCCAGAGACGCGAGCGGTGTGCGGACCACCCCGGCTTCTGCGCCACCGTCCTCGACCAAGAACACGGAAGCGGTGTGTTCCGCAGGATAGTGCAGCCGAAGACGGCGCACGAGCGGCGCCGCACACCGCTCCTCGACGTGAGCAACCAGCAACGGGCGCAGCGGGTCGTAGGGAGGAAAGTCGCGACAGAGGAGATCCCAGGCGTCCAGAATCTGCAGGCCGCTTTCCAGGGGGTCTACTTCCAGCGCGGCACAGGCGGTGTCCAGTAGCCCCACGCCCGGAACGATCCGCACCTGTTCCGCTCCCAAACGCTGTAGGAGCAGCCGCGTCGTGCGCTCCCCTTCCCACGGGCTTCCGGGAACCCCGTACACAACGGGCGGGGCCGCTTGGAGCAACCGCGCGACCACACGTTCGGCCGCGTCACCCGGTTCCGCGCCGTCGAAGCAGGTATCCAGGGCCTCCCAGCGGATGTGCGGTGGGAAATGCGCCACCACAGGGTGCCGTGCCGTGCGCAGGTACAGGAAAGGCGTTTCCTGCAGTACCTCCCAAGCTTCCCGGGTCAGCTGCTCAGGGCGTCCCGGCCCTAACCCGACCACGGTCATCCGTGCCGGCATGCCGCAACTCCTGCAGGCGAAGCGCCTGCTCGAGTACCTCTTCCGTCACGAAACCCAGCCGCACCAGGAGTTGCCCCAGGAGGAACTGCCTGCCGATCT
>JBMFPK010000195.1:0-5137 GCA_049969155.1 Chloroflexia bacterium
GCCCTTATGGGCGAGGGCGGCCGGGGGGTCTGGGTGGACGGCATCCACTCGGGGAGGCCCTGTTGAGGCTCTGGATAGAGTGTGCCGTTCAGAACTTGGTTCCTCCGGGCGAAAGCGTTCGGGAAGCAGTACGCACCTTTCAAACCGAAGACCATTTCCACGTTGTCCTGGTCGGTGCTGTTTCGCCGGCCGGTGGGGCGGAGGATCTGGCACGGCTTTTGGACCGGCTTTTGCAGGAGGGCCGGCCACCGAAAGAGGCGGCAGGAGCGCTTCTTTCCGGCTTTCCGATGAGGACGCAAGTTCCTTTTTCCCTCCTGCGGGTGCAAGAAGGCCGCTCGGCCGAACTTCTGGAGTGCGATGCACCGCCGCTTTTCCTCGTGCGTCGAGGGCATCTGGTGCTCCTGCCGGTGGAGGAAGAGGAGTTCGGCAGACAGCTCCTCCGGCGTTGCTCCTTTCGGTTGCAGGTGGGCGATCGGATGGCTATGGTGAGCGAAGGTTTCATCCGCGCCCGTGGCTGGAGTCGACGCTGGAGTTGGCAGGACGTGGCGTTGGTGCTCAAGCGGCTGGCCGATACCGGCGGCGATGCGGAGGAACTGCTCGGGGCGCTGGTACGCACTTACCGGCGTATCTCCGGGGACCGCGTGGAGCGGGAGGCCACAGTGGTCGCCATGCATGTGCGCCCGATGCGCACGGTGACGGTGTGGAGTGGCCCCCCCGCCGACCCCCGCGAGGACCGGCAAGCACTGGCAAAGTTCCTCGCCGAGCCGGGCCGGCGGGTGATCTGTGGGGATACGACGGCCAAGATCGCTGCTCGACTGCTGGGGGCAGAACTCCGAATGGAGGAGCGGCCGGCCGACGGCTGGATGGAGGTGCCACCCACCTCCACCTTGGAGGGGGTGGACTTGGTGACCGAGGGTCTGGTCACGATGCGGGCGGCCCGCCGGCGCCTCCAGGAGGCCGCTCGCCCCCAGGACCTTCCACGCCGGATGGACGGCGCCACCCGTTTGGCCCGGCTGCTTTGGGAAGCGGACGTCGTCCGCTTCCTGGTCGGCATGGCGGTGAACCCCGCCCAGACGGCCGATGGTGCCGGTACCGTTCCACTTCGACGCATCGTCGTGGAGGAATTGGCCGAAGAGTTGCGAAGGAAAGGCAAGGTTGTGCGAGTCGAATATCTCGGGTAGAAGTCGCCTTCGGTGGCCGAGCTGGCTGGATGCTGTCTTGTAAGGATGGTCGAGGTGGACGGCTTCTTGGTTTCGACACGTGGCTTCCTTCGGTCGCCGCTGCTCGACCGGCGAAGCCGCCAAGAGGCTTGCATTTTCGGCAGTCGGTGGAGGTGGGCTCGAAACCCGCCCAGGTGTAAATTCGGTGGTCGCGCAGTTGGGGTTCAACCGGTGCTGTCCGGATGACAGAAGGAGGTACAACACTATGGAGGAAGAACCCAGGATCGGTGTGTACATCTGCGACTGCGGGATGAACATCGCCGGGACCATCAAAACGGCCGAGGTCATCCGCTTTGCCCAGGGGTTGCCAAACGTGGCCGTGGCCCGGGGGTACAAGTACGTCTGCTCGGAGCCCGGGCAGAACATGATCAAGGACGACATCCGCAACCTGGGCATCAACCGCGTGGTTGTGGCCTCCTGCAGCCCGCGCATGCACGAAACGACGTTCCAGAATGCGCTGGCTGAGGCGGGTCTCAACCCCTATTACTTCGCTATGGCCAACATCCGCGAACATGCGGCGTGGGTGATCGACGACCCTGCCCAGGCTACAGCGAAAGCCAAACGCCTCGTGAGCGCGGCGGTGGCGCGGGTCGCCCGGCAACAGGCGCTGGAGCCGCGTAAGGAGCCCGTTACCCCGTCCGTGTTGGTCGTCGGTGGTGGTATCGCGGGCATCCAGGCAGCGCTCACGATCGCCGATGCCGGCTACCACGTCTACCTGGTGGAGCGGGAACCTTCCGTCGGCGGGCGGATGGCCGAGCTGGACAAGACCTTTCCCACCCTCGACTGCAGTACCTGAATTCTCGGGCCGAAGATGATGGATGTCGGTCGACATCCGAACATCACCCTTCTGACCTGGAGCGAAGTCGAGTCCGTCTCGGGCTATGTGGGCAACTTCAAGGTACGGGTGCGCAAGAAGCCGCGTTACGTGGACGAGACCAAGTGCACGGGCTGCGGTCTGTGCTGGGAATACTGTCTCACACGGCGTATCCCCCGCTACAAGTTGATCAAGATGGGGGAGATGAGCGTCGGTGAAAGGAGGGTTGGAGAGCGATGAGCAAGACCCCGATCTCCGAGATCATTGATCGCTATCCGGCGGAGCGCACTTCCATCCTGGCCATTCTGGAGGATATCCAGGCGGAGTACAAGTACTTGCCCCGCGAAGCCCTGGAGATGGTTGCGGATCGGTTGCGCGTCAAGCTGAGCGAGGTCTATCAGCTCGCCACCTTCTACAAAGCCTTTAGCCTCACCCCCAAGGGCGACTTTATCATCAAGGTCTGCCTGGGCACGGCCTGCCACGTGGGAGGCGGGCCGCGGGTGCTGGCGGCGATGGAGAAGGCGTTGGGCATCCGTGCCGGCGAGACGAGCCCCGACAACAAGTTCTCCCTGGAAGCGATCCGCTGCGTGGGTGCCTGTGCCCTCGGCCCGATGGTGTTGGTGAACGACCGCCCATACAGCAAGATGACCCCGATGAAGGCCGAAGAGCTGGTAGGCCAGCTGCAGCGGGGAGAGGTCGCCGTCACGCCGGCTGCAGTCACGATCGAAGCCCGGCCCTCCGGTCCGGTGGACCTTTCGACAGTGCCGCCGGCTGGATAGAAAGGGCGCGGGAAGCTGACACCCTTGGGTGCAGCGGAATTCCTACTAGGAGGGGACCATGCCGGTACTCAAGAGTCTGGAGGAATTGCAGGCACTCCGGGAGCGCGTGCAGCGCGAGATGAAGGCGCGCTCTTCGGCCAGTACGGTGATCACCGTGGGTATGGGGACCTGCGGAATCTCGGCCGGCGCCCGTGAGGTGATGCACGCGATCCTGGCGGAGTTGGAACGGCTCAAGATCGATGCTCACGTTACCACGACCGGCTGCATCGGGATGTGCTCGAAGGAGCCGCTCGTGGATATTCAACAGGGCAATCAGCCACGCGTGACCTACGGGAACGTTACGCCGGCCATGGTGCCGCGGTTGATCGAGGAGCACTTGGTACGTGGCAACATCGTCTCCGAGTGGGTCGTTGGCCGGACTTAGGAGGGATCGAATGAGCGAGCGACATCGTGCGGACGTTCTGGTCTGTACCTGCCCGGCATGCACGAAGGCCGGAGCCCAACCGCTTCTGGAAGCCCTCCGTGAAGAACTGGCCCGGCGGGGGCTGACCGAAGAGGTCGGCGTTGTGGAGACCGGCAGCCGCGGCTTCTGTTATATGGGGCCGATCGTGGTCGTCCAGCCGGAGGGGATCCTCTACACCGGGGTACAGGCTGCGGACGTGCCGGAGATGGTGGAGGAGACGCTAGTCAAAGGGCGTATCGTCGAGCGCCTGACCTACAAGGAACCGTCGACCCACCAGGCTGTACCCTACTACAAGGACATTCCCTTCTACGGCAAGCAGATGCGCGTCGTGCTGCGTAACTGTGGGGTGATCAACCCGCAGTCGATCGAGGAGTACATCGCCGTCGGAGGGTATGAGGCCCTGGGCAAGGTGCTTACGTCTATGACCCCCGAGCAGGTCATCGATGAGGTCAAGCGTGCAGGGTTGCGCGGGCGCGGAGGCGCTGGCTTCCCCACGGGGCGCAAGTGGGAACTGACCCGCAAAGCACCCGGGGACGTCAAGTATGTGATCGCGAATGCCGATGAGGGTGACCCTGGTGCTTATATGGACCGCGCGCTCTTGGAGGGCGATCCCCACAGCGTCATCGAGGGGATGATCATCGGCGCCTATGCCATCGGGGCACACGAAGGCTACATCTACGTGCGCGATGAGTATCCTTTGGCGGTAAAAAACGTGCAGCGAGCCATCCAGCAGGCGCGGGAATATGGGCTGCTGGGCGAAAACATCCTGGGAAGCGGTTTTAGTTTCGACATCAAAGTTGTCCGGGGAGCCGGGGCCTTCGTTTGCGGCGAGGAGACCGCGCTGATCGCCTCGATCGAGGGGCGCGCCGGCAACCCTCGCCCCCGCCCGCCCTTCCCTGCGCAGAGCGGCCTATGGGGCAAGCCCACCAACATCAACAACGTCAAGTCGTGGGCCAACATCCCGGTCATCATCAACCGCGGCGCCGATTGGTTCCGCCAAATCGGCACCGAGACCAGCAAAGGGACGATGATCTTCTCCCTGGTGGGCAAGGTGCAGAACACCGGACTGGTCGAGGTCCCGATGGGGATCACCCTGCGCGAACTGATCTTCGAGATCGGCGGGGGCGGGAAAAACGGTAAGCGGGTCAAGGCAGTTCAGACGGGTGGGCCGTCAGGAGGCTGTATCCCCGTCTCGCTTTTCGATCTGCAGGTGGACTATGAAACGTTGAAGCAAGCCGGGTCGATTATGGGCTCCGGCGGCATGATCGTGATGGACGAGGACACCTGCATGGTGGATGTGGCCCGCTACTTCCTCGATTTCCTGAAGGACGAGTCGTGCGGCAAGTGCACCCCCTGCCGCGAGGGTATCCGGCGGATGCTCGAGATCCTGAACCGCATCCGTGACGGTCAGGGGACGATGGAGGACCTGGCGGAACTGGAGAAACTCGCTTACGTCGTGAAGGACACCTCGCTGTGCGGCCTGGGGCAGACAGCGCCTAACCCAGTGCTGAGCACCCTGCGCTACTTCCGCGACGAGTACGAGGCGCACATCCTCCGCAAGAAGTGCCCGGCCGGCGTTTGCCTGCCCCTGGTGCGCGCCAAGTGCACGAACGCCTGCCCGGCCGGCGTGGATATTCCCACCTATGTGGCCCTTATCGCGCGCGGCCGCTACGCGGAGGCCCTAGAAGTGCACCGCCGGCGCAACCCCTTCGCCTTGGTCTGCGGGCGCGTCTGTCCGGCCTTCTGCGAGGCCGAGTGCCGTCGGGGCGAGTTGGACCAGCCCGTCGCTATCCGCCAGGTCAAGCGCTTTATGGCGGACCATGAACTCAAGGTGCCCTGGACGCCGCCGCGGGCCGACAAG
>JBMFPK010000196.1:0-5080 GCA_049969155.1 Chloroflexia bacterium
CGCGTTGCTCACACCTTTCCTCGAACTCGCCCGCCGCATCGTGCAGGCCGCCTGGCTCCCGATCGACCAGCTTGTGCTTCTGATCGCCGCTGAGGTGCTCAGCCGCCCTGCGGACCTCGCCACCGCCCAGCAGATCGCTGCCTACCTGCGGCACCTCCAGGAGGCCGATCCGAGCCTGCGGCTTCCGGACCTCGCCCAGGAACTGGAACGGATCGCTGCCGGACGGCGGCGGTTTGTGGGGTTGAACGACGAGGACCTGGGTTTCGAACCCCAACCTGGCCGTGTTACCGTCGCCACCCAGCATCGGGCCAAAGGGTTGGAATGGGACCTCGTGTGCCTGGTGGGGATCGATCGATACTGGGTGCCCTACGACCTGGCAGACCCGTTCCAGGGGACCCACCCGGAAGCGGGCGGAAACCCCACGGCGATCGTCCAAGCGTGGATGCGTGCGCTCATGGGCGAGGAGGGCATGAGCACGGACCCCGCGGAGGCCACCCGAGAGGCCTGCCTGGAGACCATCGCCGAGCGCCTGCGCCTCCTGTACGTCGGGATCACGCGCGCACGGCGACATCTCCACATCAGCTGGAGCCGCGAGGTGGAGCGGTACGGGCGCGACCGGAAGCAGGAAGGGACTCCCGTGCTTGCGGAACTGGCCCGGTTCCTCCGGCGCACCGGCGCGCACGGAGCGTCCATTTGACAGTTCGCCGGGTCTGTGCTATGATGTGATCAATTGCTCAATTGTTAAGGTAAGCGGATGGAACCACGGGCAGAGCCGCTGGATCCGGCACTGGCGAGCGAACTGGGGGAGTCGTTCCGGCTCCTTGGCGACCCGACGCGCGTGCGGATCCTGGACCTCCTGTCGCGGGAGCCGCTCTGCGTGGGAGAGATTGCGGAGCGGTTGGGGATGACCGCCTCCGCGGTCTCTCACCAGCTGCGGCTGCTCCGCTCCCGGTACCTGGTGCGGCGTGCCCGTCAGGGCAAATGCGTGATCTATGCCCTGGACGATGACCACGTGCGCACCCTGTTTCGCGATGCGTTGGAACATGTGCAGGAGCGATACCGTGACCCGTAGCGATGCATCGTTGCAAACTCTCAGCCTTCCTGTGGAAGGGATGGACTGCGCAGACTGCGCCCGCCACCTGGAGGAAGCCCTCGCCCGCCTCCCGGGGGTCGAAGGGGTGCAGGTTTCGTTTGCCACTGGACGGATGCGTTTGACCGCGGAGCCCGATGAGGCCGTGCTCCGCCGCGTCCAGGAGACGGCGCGCGCGATGGGATACCGCATCCTCCTGCAGGCCAAAGGCGCAGGCATGACCTGGAAGCGCTACCTCAAGGCGTGGCCCACGGCGGCCGCGGGCCTCCTGCTGCTCGGGGCCTGGCTTGCCGGCTGGCTGGGCGTGCCCGGCTTGGTACATCAGGCGCTGCTGATCGCGAGCACCGGCGTGGCCGGCCTGCCGATCGCGCGGAAGGGCTGGGCCGTGCTGCGCAGCACCCGTCGCCCCGATATGAACGCGTTGATGACCCTCGCTGCACTCGGCGCCCTGGCGATCGGGGAATATGCCGAGGGGGCGACGGTGATCTTTCTCTTCTCGCTCGGGGAGCTGCTGGAAGCCTTTACCGCGGACCGCGCTCGCGCGGCCGTCCGGGCACTGGTCGCGCTCACTCCCCAGGAAGCCACACGCCTGGCTCCCGAGGGAGAAGAACGCGTCCCTGTGGAGCTGCTCGAACGCGGCGATCGCGTCCTCGTGCGGCCAGGGGAGAGGGTTCCGGCTGACGGCGACGTGCTGGAGGGGCAGTCCACGGTGGACCAGTCCCCGATCACTGGAGAAAGCCTCCCTGTCCCGAAAGCGCCGGGAGACCCGGTGTTCGCGGGGACGATCAACGGGGCCGGCGCGCTCACGGTGCTCGTGACGCGCCCAGCCTCCGATAGCACGCTGGCACGGATGCTCCATCTGGTCCAGGAAGCGCAGGAGCAGCGGGCACCGAGCCAGCGCTTTGTGGACCGCTTCGCCCGAGTGTACACGCCTGCCGTGGTTGCCGGGGCTTTGCTGGTCGCGGTCGTGCCCCCGTTGGTCGGGTGGGGACGCCCCCTGGAATGGCTCTACCGAGCGCTCGTCCTGCTAGTCATCGCCTGTCCGTGCGCCCTGGTGATCTCCACCCCGGTGACCGTGGTCAGCGCGCTGGCATCTGCGGCACGCGGGGGCATCCTGATCAAGGGGGGTGTCCACCTGGAGGGTCTCGCCGGCGTGCGGGCGGTTGCCTTCGACAAGACGGGGACCCTGACCGTGGGCCGACCCCGGCTGATCGAGGGGCGGTGCGCGAAGCATCTGGACGACCGCCTTCCCCAGGATTGCCCCGATTGCCTGGACCTCCTCGCCAAAGCAGCCGCACTCGAGCGCCGGACGACCCATCCGCTCGCCAGCGCGGTCCTCGAAGCGGCCCGTCGGCTGGATGTGGCCGAGCGGTACCAGCCGGCCGACGACGTGCAACATCTCGCCGGCCTTGGGGTGACGGGACGCGTGAACGGCCATACGGTGAAGGTCGGGAGCCACACCTACCTGCACGGAGAGCGGGAGGAAACAGAGCCGTTCTGCCTCGAGGTGGAGCGGGCGGCGGCCGACGGGGGGACGCCGATCCTGGTGGAGGACCTGTGCTGCGGACAGCGCGCCTACGGGGTGGTCGCCGATCCGTTGCGGGACGAAGCCCCAGAGGCGATCGCCGCGCTCAAGCGCGCCGGCGTTCAGCACACCGTGATGCTGACGGGCGACCGGAGTGTGGCAGCCCAGCGGATCGCCCGGGAGGTCGGAGTCGACGAGGTACGCGCAGAGCTCCTCCCGGAGCAGAAAGTAGAGGCCGTGGCCGAACTCCTCGGACGCTACGGCAGTGTGGCGATGGTCGGCGACGGGGTGAACGACGCGCCTGCGTTGGCCCGCGCTACCGTGGGCATCGCGATGGGCGTGGTCGGCTCCGACGCCGCCCTCGAAGCCGCCGATGTGGCCCTGATGGGCGACAACCTTCGGGCGCTGCCGGAGCTCCTGCGGTTGAGCCGACAGACGGTATCGATCGTCCGTCAGAACATCGCCCTTTCCCTTCTGACCAAGGTGGCATTCCTGGGCCTGGCGTTGGCCGGCCTGGCGACGCTCTGGATGGCGGTCTTTGCGGATATGGGCATCTCGCTGATCGTCACCCTGAACGGCATGCGCCCCTTGCTGCGCCGGACCGGCAGGCCCTGAGCGCCCGCTAGTCCTCCAACAGACGCCGCTCCCCCTGCAGTTCCCGCAGGTGGCCGATGTCCTGGATCACCTCCAGCGTACCTTGGTACTCCCCGTTTTCGTCGCGGACCGCGTAGTAGACGATGTAGATGAAGCGCCCCCGCATCCGGATCCAGAACTCCGCGTGGTCGCGGCGGCCTGCCCGGAAGTCGTCGAGGATCTGCTGCACCTTGTGGATGCTCGCCGGCGGATGGCACTGCTGCACCTGGCGCCCGATCACGGTCGCCGCGCGGGGAAAGATCCGGTCGCGCGTCTGGGAAAAGAAGCGCACTCGGTCGTCCTTGTCCACAAAGGTGATATCCACGGGGAGGTGGCGGAAGAGCAGGTTCAGCTCCGCCGGGGATAGCGCCCCCGTGTGCAGGGGGATCCGCCCTTCGGGCACGACGCCGGCCTCGGCGGGAGGCGCAGCTTCGCGGGCACGGGGTGGCCACTGGTCGCCCGGCTCCACATAGCAGTAACCGATGGTCCGTTCCTGATCCCGGATGGCGAGCCACTCCTCGTGGCTCAACTTTTCCAGCGAGGTCGGGAAGAGGATGTTCTCCTCCTTGACGATCATCTCGCGGATCATTTTCTCGAGCGGGAGAAACGCGCGGTCGAGTTGACGGTCGAATTCCGGATCGCCCATCGGGCCGGCCAGCAGCGCATCGAGCGCCTTCCAGCCCGCGCGGATGTCGTCGTGGATCGCCCACATCACACGCGAAGGACCCGAAAAGCCATGTTTCTCCAAGAAGGGGAACAGGAGGTTCTCCTTGCGCAGGTAGTGCTTCTCGTACTCGCGAAGGCGCTGCAAGGCAGCGCGCGCCCGTGCAAGCTCTTCTTCCCCGTGGGAGGCCTTCAGGGCCGAAAGGGCTCGGCCGAGCTCCTCCAGTACCTGGACGACAGCGGCGTTCTCCGCGCGGAAGGTTTGCACGGGATGTCCCGGGATCGTCTCGGGGCGGGGTTGGGCCTCCAGCGCTTCGCGAAAAACGGCCACGTGGACATCGCACAGCCGCTTCACCTCGCTTTCGGGCATCCCTTCCGCGATCAGCGCCTGCTCGACCGCGGCGATCTCGCTTGCACCGGCATCCTGAAGCAACCGGGCAAATTCCGCCCGCACTTCTTCCACGCTTTTCCCCTCGTGAAGCTCGCGGATCAGACGCTTCAGCACCTCTTTGCGCTGCTCCGAGTTGTTGATGTACTCGCTCATCGTCGACCTCCTCCTGGTTCTGGCCGCTAGCATAGCAGGCGGGGGTATTTCCGTCTGCTACAAAAGTCGCCCGGCTAGGCAGGCTCCAGCAACCGAAGGAGGAGCGTGGCGTACGTGCCCGGAGCCAGCGTGAAGCGGACGACGAGGCACTCCCGTCCGGGAAAGCGCTTGTCGGGTTCCCGATTCAAAACGACGGCGTCCTTGGGAAAGGCCAGCAAGGGCCGTTCTCCCGCACCCAGGTAGGCGCGGCGGAGCAAGCGTGGCTTCAGTTCGCTCCAGGAAAGCCCTTCTTCCTCGAGGAGCGGGGCATATCGGGGAGCCCACTCGGGATCCTGCGCCAGCCGGTGGTGGATGAGCGCGACTTTCCGCGCCCGCCAGCGCGCGAGCAGTTCTCCCGGCAGCCGACGGTACACGGGAAGCGGTTCGCCCGCGATCTCGATCGACCCCTCGGCCACCGTTCCTTCCCGGATGAGCCGGCCGGCGAGCCGGTTCCACAGCAGGCTCTGGTACGCGGCCAGGTAGAGAGAAAGGACGCGCGGCGTCACCAGGTTCAGCGCTTTGCGAAAGGCATCAGGATGATCCCGCAAGAAGGCGAGCACGCTCCGGTAGTTCGACGGACGAGGGG